>JBLMXA010000983.1:0-13556 GCA_050257515.1 Acidobacteriota bacterium
CGCTGACCGCCATGAAGCCGCACCACATGCGGCCGACGCCGTCGTAGGTGTCGAGCCACGTCGATTCGACTCGCGGCACGACGGTCGTCGTCTCGCACGCGACGCGCAGCGGCGCCGTCTCGACGCGAGCCTTCACGGTCCGCACCGGATCCTCGAGGGGGCGGGTCGACATGACGATCTCGCTGTGCGCGCGCAGGAACGGCATGTGCGTCGGGTACGACAGCAAGATGCTCGTGCCGCACGCCGGCGACAGCGCCGCCGCCGCGGCCAGGAGCCACATCGAACCGAGCCTCTGCACGACCGCAGCCACAGCAAGCGCCGTACCGCGATCTCCGCGCGTGGAATCCGCGGCTTGCGCGCGCGGCGAGAACACGCGGTCACGGCCGGGTCACTGCTGAGCGTGCGTCGCCAGCACGTCCGCGACGCACAGCGAGAGCTTGCGGGCGGTCGGGATGTGCAGGAACTCGTTCGGGCCGTGCGCGTTCGAGCCGGGGCCGAGCACGCCGGTGATGCAGAACTGCGCCTTCGGGAACTTCTCGCCCAGCATGTACATGAACGGGATCGTGCCGCCCTCGCCCATGTACATCGCCGGCTTGCCGAAGTGGCGCTGGCTCGCGTCGGCGAGCGCCTTCTCGAGCCACGGCGCGAGCGCGGGCGCGTCCCAGCCGGCCGACGAGTCGTGGACGTGGAACGTCACCTTCGCGCCGTAGGGCGGGTCCTGCTCGAGCGCGCGCTTCATCGCGGCCGCGGCCGCCTTCGGATCGACGCGCGGTGGGATCCGCATCGACAGCTTGAGCTTCGTGACCGGGCGCAGCACGTTGCCGGCGTTGCCGATCGCCGGCCAGCCGTCGGCGCCGGTGATCGCGAGGCCCGGGCGCCACGTGCGGTTGAGCATCAGCTCGACGTTGTTGTCGACGACCGGCTTGGTGCCGGGCTGGAACGGGAACTTGTTCCACACCTCGTCGCCGATCACCTTCGACGTCGCCTCGGCCTGCGCGATCCGCTGCCGCGGGATCTGCGTCGCGAGCTCCGCCAGCTTGATCTGCCCGGTGTGGCTGTCCTCGATCCGATCGAGCAGCATGCGCGCGACGCGCTCGCTCGCCGCGAACACGCCGGTGCCGTCGCCCGAGTGCACGCCCTCGCGCAGCAGCGACACCTCGAGCGTGCCGATCACGAGGCCGCGCAGCGACGTCGTCGACCACAGCTGCTCGTAGTTCGCGCAGCCCGAGTCGAGGCACACCACGAGCGACAGCTCGCCGATCCGCGGCGCGAGGTGCTCGATGTACGCCGGCAGATCGTCGCTGCCCGATTCCTCGCACGCCTCGATCAGCACGACGCATCGCGCGTGCGGGAGCTTGTCGCGCCGGAGCGCGTTGATCGCGGTCAGCGACGCGAAGATCGCGTAGCCGTCGTCGGCGCCGCCGCGCCCGTACAGCTTGTCGCCCTCGCGCACCGGCGTCCATGGCCCGAGCCCTTCGCGCCAGCCCGTCATCTCGGGCTGCTTGTCGAGGTGGCCGTAGAGCAGCACGGTGTCGCCGGCGCGCCCGCCGGTCGCCGGGATGTCCATGAAGATGAGCGGCGTGCGCTCGCCGAGCCGCACGACCTCGAGCGTCGCGCCCTCCGGCAGCTGCTTCTTCGCCCAGCCCGCGAGCAGATCGACCGCGCGATCCATGTGGCCGTGTGCTCGCCACTCGGGATCGAACGAGGGCGACTTGTTCGGGATCTTGATGTACTCCGTCAGCGTGGGGACGATCGATTGCTCGAACAGCTGCGTGGCCCAGGCGGAGGTGGCGTCGGAGACGGGCATGGCGCGAACCTACCCGAAATCCGGGCTCCCCAGCGGGCCGCGCACGCGCTACAAACCCCGGCAGGGTCTCGTACTATTGGAGCCATGGTGATCCGTTCGTCGGATGACAAGAAGCCGCCCGCGCCACCACGGCGCGAGGGCGAGCGGCAAACGGGGCTGGTGCTCGACGAGCGCACGCGCACCAAGAAGCCCCCGATGTACAAGGTGCTGCTGCACAACGACGACTACACGACGCGCGAGTTCGTCGTCTGGGTGCTGCAGACCGTGTTCCACAAGAACGAGTCCGACGCGATCGCGATCATGAGCCACGTCCACAACAACGGCGTCGGCGTCGCGGGCGTCTACACGTTCGAGGTCGCCGAGACCAAGGTGACCAAGACGATGTCGCTCGCGAAGGCCCAGCAGTTCCCGCTGCAGCTGTCGATCGAGCCGACGGAGTAGCCCCGCGCGCCACCTGCCCGAAATCGCGGGATCGGCCGGCACTACACACGGGCTCGGAGCGCCGTACAATTACGCGAGATGCTGGCTCCCGAGCTCCAGGCCACGCTGCAGCGCGCCGTCGATGACGTGCGCGGCCGGCGGCACGAGTACTTGACCCTCGAGCATTTGCTGCTGTCGATGCTCGACGATCCGAGTGGTGCCGACATCATCACCAAGTGCGGTGGCGACGTCGAGCGGCTGCGCGGCGACCTCGAGCGGTTCCTCGACGAGCAGGTCGAGGAGTTGCCCGATGGCGAGGAGTCGGGGCCCGACCAGACGCTCGCGTTCCAGCGCGTGCTGCAGCGCGCGGCGATGCACGTCCAGGCGGCCGGGCGGCAGCAGATGACGACGGGCAACGTGCTCGCGTCGATGTTCCGCGAGCGCGACTCGCACGCGGTGTACCTGCTCGAGAAGCAGGGGATCACGCGGTTCGACGTCATCAACTACATCTCGCACGGCGTGTCGAAGGTCGAGGCCGGCGGGCCGGTCGTGCCGCGCGCGCGCGGCGTCCAGGAGGACGACTCCGACGATCAGCGCATCAACAATCCGCTCGAGAGCTTCTGCGTCGATCTGACGGCGAGAGCGCGGGAGGGCAAGATCGATCCGCTGATCGGTAGAACCGACGAGCTCGAGCGCATGGTCCAGGTGCTGTCGCGCCGCCGCAAGAACAACCCGCTGCTGATCGGCGAGCCCGGCGTCGGCAAGACCGCGCTCGCCGAGGGCCTCGCGCTGCGCATCGTCGAGAAGAAGGTGCCGCAGCCGCTGCTCGACGCGAAGGTCTACTCGCTCGACATGACCGCGGTGCTCGCCGGCACGCGCTATCGCGGCGACTTCGAGGAGCGCCTCAAGGCCGTGATGAAGGTGCTGATCGGCGATCCGAAGTCGATCCTGTTCATCGACGAGATCCACAACATCATCGGCGCCGGCGCGACGAGCGGCGGCACGATGGACGCGGCGAACATCCTGAAGCCGCCGCTGTCCAACGGCGAGCTGCGCTGCATCGGCTCGACGACGTTCAAGGACTACCGCCAGGCCTTCGAGCGCGATCGCGCGCTGTCGCGGCGGTTCCAGCGCATCGACATCGGCGAGCCGACGGTGCCCGAGGCGGTCGAGATCCTGAAGGGCCTCAGGTCGCGGTACGAGGAGCACCACGACGTCAAGTACACCGACGCCGCGATCGAGGCGGCGGTCGAGCTGTCCGCGCGCCACATCAGCGGCTCGCACCTGCCCGACAAGGCGATCGACGTCATCGACGAGGCCGGCGCGCGCGTGCGGCTGATGCCGCCCGAGCAGCGCCCCGACCAGATCCGGCCGCAGCTGATCGAGGAGATCGTCGCGAAGATCGCGCGCATCCCGACGCGCTCGGTGTCGACGCAGGACAAGACGAAGCTCGCGAACCTCGACGGCGAGCTCAAGCGGCTGATCTACGGCCAGGACAAGGCGATCGAGCAGCTGTCGACCGTGATCAAGCTGTCGCGCGCCGGCCTCGGCAACCCGGAGAAGCCGACCGGATGCTTCCTGTTCGCGGGCCCGACCGGCGTCGGCAAGACCGAGCTCGCGAAGCAGCTCGCGAGCGTGATGGGCATCGAGTTCATCCGCTTCGACATGTCGGAGTACATGGAGAAGCACACGGTGTCGCGACTGATCGGCGCGCCTCCCGGCTACGTCGGCTTCGATCAGGGCGGCCAGCTCACCGACGCGATCAACAAGCACCCGTACTCGGTCGTGCTGCTCGACGAGATCGAGAAGGCGCACCCCGACCTGTTCAACATCCTGCTGCAGGTGATGGATCACGCGACGCTCACCGACAACAACGGCCGCAAGAGCGACTTCAAGAACGTCATCCTGATCATGTCGAGCAACGCGGGGTCGCGCGAGATGGCGGCCGGCTCGATCGGCTTCGGCGGCGGCCCCGGCGACTCGCAGGCAGGCAAGAAGGCGATCGAGCGCGCGTTCACCCCCGAGTTCCGCAACCGGCTCGACGGCATCGTCATGTTCGACGCGCTGCCGGTCGAGGTGATCCGCAAGGTCGCGCGCAAGTTCCTCGACGAGCTCGACGGCCAGCTGGTCGAGAAGAAGGTCTCCCTCGAGGTGTCACCGGCCGCGATCGACTGGTTCGTCGAGCACGGCTACGACAAGGCGATGGGCGCGCGCCCGATGGCTCGCCTCGTCCAGTCGACGCTCAAGGCGCCGCTCGCGAACGAGATCCTGTTCGGCAAGCTCGTCGACGGCGGCGTCGCCAACGTCGACGTCAAGGCCGGCGAGATCACGATCGACTGCGTGCCGGCCAAGACCGGCGAAGCGAACTAGCGACCGGGCCGCGGGCTCGGGCAAGATGCGGTGTCATGCCCGAGCCATCGCTGCAGCAGCAACCGAGCACGTGGGACACCGTCGCGTCCGGGTACGCCGAGGAGATGCTGCAGTGGCACGCGTTCGTCGACGAGGCGTTGCGCGTGCTGCCGGTGCGCTCGCACGAGCGCGTGCTCGACGTCGCGTGCGGTCCGGGGAACCTCGCGCTGGCGGCCGCACGGCACGCGGCTCGCGTCGACGCCGTCGACTTCTCGCCCGGCATGATCGCCGAGCTCGCGGCGCAGGCGGCCCGGCGCGGCGCGAGCAACGTGCACGGCGCGGTGATGGACGCGGCGAACCTCGCGTTTCCGGACGCGACGTTCGACGCGGCGTTCTGCATGTTCGGGTTCTTCTTCTTCCCCGATCGCGCGCGCGCGTTCCGCGAGCTCCATCGCGTGCTGCGCCCGGGCGGGCGGCTGCTCGTCGTCACGTGGGGACCGATCGAGCGCCGGCCGGCGATGAAGATCGCGTTCGACGCCGCCGCGGAGGCGCTGCCGCAGGCGCCGCGCCCGACGAAGGGCGATCTCCAGGATCCCGACGAGTGCGTGCGCGAGCTGTCCGAGGGCGGCTTTCGCGACGTCGCGACCCACGCGTTCACCGGGTCGCTACACGCCGGCTCGCCCGAGGAGTACCTCGAGGCGACGATCCGCTCCGCGGCCCCGCTCGCGGTGATGAGCAAGACGCTGCCGCCCGCCGCGTGGGAAGGCGCGAAGGCGCGGCTGCTCGAGGCGATCCGCAAGCGCATCCCCGCGGGCGGCGCCGAGCTCACGGCCGAGGCGCTGTTCACGCTCGGCGCACGGACGTAGCGTCACGGCCACTTCACGCCGCGCAGGTCGATGACCTCGGGCTTGTCGCCGGCGACGACGATCTCGTCGCCGTGGCCGCTGACGTTGCCGACCGCGATGTCGCGCGAGGCGCCGGCGATCGTCAGGCCGCGCCACGCGCCGTCGATCTTCTCGTAGGCGCGCACGTAGTGGCTGCCGAGCGTGACGAGCACGGTCTTGCCGTCGATCTTGGCGACGAGGATCTTCTCGATCATGAACTGGCCCGGCGTGTCCTCGACGAGCTGCGAGTGGAAGCCGGTCGCGTCGTGCCTGGCCTCGGTGAGCAGGCCGCGCGCGGTGTCGGCGTAGTTCTGGTGCCAGCCGTCGCCGAGGAAGATCGCGCCGTCGGCGATCGCGAGGCCGTGGACGCCGCGGGTCGTCGGGATCGGCGTGCGCGCGCCGCCGGGCGCGAGCACGAACGCGTCGCCGTCGAGCCCCTTCGCCTCGCCATAGACGCGGCCGACGACGAGATCCGGCTTGCCGTCGCCGTCGACGTCGCCGCGCGCGTAGCTCGTGGCCATGCGGAGCTCGGCGAGCGGCTCGAGCGTCCAGCCGGTGGCGGCGTGGCGCGCGTACGCGCTCTGCACGATGTACTTCGACGTGTAGTACGCGACGAGCAGCGTCTGCTGGTCGACCGGGATCATCGCGACGACCTCGGCGCGCTGCGTCGGCGGCGTCGCGATCACGTCCTCGACGAGCTGGCCCTTGTCGAGCCGGTAGCGCGCGAGCTTGGCCGGCGCGTCGCGGTGCTCGCGCGACAGCCCCCAGCCGGCGACGATCGACGGCTTGCCATCGACGTCGGCGACCGCGAGCACGTAGCAACCGCCGGGCACCGGCATGCTCGCGAGCTCCTTGCCCTGCGGCGTGACGACGCGCAGCTTGTTCGCGTCCGCCGTGACGAGCTCGGCACGGCCGTCGCCGTCGACGTCGCCGATCGCCAGCTTCGCGGCGCCGGGGATCACGCTCGCGAGATCCGAGCGCTTGCCGGGCAGCGGCGATGGCAGCGGCGGCACCGCCCGCGGCGGCTTGTCGGCGGGCGGTGGCGTGGGCGCGGCGGCCGCGACCGGCGCCTGGCGCGTCGACGTCTGCGGCGGCGGCGTGCCCGCACTACCGGTGGTCGCCGCGGGCTCGGTGCGCTGACAGCCGGCGAGGGCGAGGATCACGAAGATCGATCTCACCCCGCGAGCCTACAACCTCCGGTCGTGCTCGTACTCGTGCTCGATCTTCGGAGATCGAGCACGAGCACGAGTACGAGTACGAGTACGATTTAACGAGTTACGGCGTGACTTCCCAGGTGCCGCCGACCTGCACGTACGCGCCGTCGCGCTGCTCCCAGCGCGGCTCGCGGTAGATGTAGCCGGCGCGCTCGCGCTCGTAGTGGCCCGGCACCCACACCCACTGGGTGCCGGCCCAGTTCCAGCGGCCCCGGATCCACACGAACCCGGCGCGCGGCTGCCAGCGCTCGACGCGCAAGGCCGGCGGCGCGACCGTCGGGCCGAGCGCGACCCAGTCGCCGTCGGCGCGCACCCACACGCCGTCGCGCATCTCCCAGCGCGGGTCGCGCCAGCGGAACCCGGCGCGCTCGCGCTCGTAGCGGCCGGGCTCCCACACGTAGCGGCCGCCGTCCCAGTTCCAGCGGCCGTTGATCCACACGTAGCCCCTGCGCGGCGCCCAGCGCTCGACGCGCACCGGCGGCGGCGCCTCGCGCGACCAGTGGCGCATGTCGCGGTGTTCCTCGCGGCGCTCCTCGCGGCGTTCCTCGCGGCGCTCCTCGCGACGCTCGTGATGGTCGGCGAGCACCGGCGCCGCCACCGACAGCACGAGCATTCCAACGACCCAGTTGAGTTTCCGCATGCGCGCAAGTCTATCGCACGCCCTGCGCGGCTCGACGTGCGACACGCTCGCACAGATCTCGGCACGCGAGCAGCGTGGGCGCTGCTACCATCGCGACATGGATGATGGGGCACGTGCGACCGATCCGACGCACGCCGAAACCGGCTCTGCCGACACCCAGGTCAACACCGATCGCCACGGCGCGGCGACACCTCTGCAGCTCGAGAACTACGAGCTCAAGGAAGTGCTCGGCCGCGGCGGGATGGGCGAGGTGATCGCGGCGACCGACCTGCGCATCGAGCGCGAGGTCGCGGTCAAGCGCATGCGCGGAGACGCGGCGTCCGACGAGGCGGTGACGCGGTTCCTGCGCGAGGCGAAGATCCAGGCCCGCCTCGATCACCCCGCGATCGTGCCGGTCCACGAGCTCGGCACGGATGCCGAGGGCCGGCCGTTCTTCACGATGAAGCGGCTCGCCGGGATCACGCTGCTCGCGCAGCTCGACATGGGGGGCCCGATCCAGCCGATGTTGCGCGCGCTCGTCGACGTCGGCTTCGCGATCGGCCTCGCGCACTCGCGCGGCATCGTCCACCGCGATCTGAAGCCCGCGAACATCATGCTCGGCCACCACAACGAGGTCTACGTGCTCGACTGGGGCGTCGCGCGCGTCATGCAGAGCGAGCGCAGGTCCGCGGTCGAGATCGACAGCGTGTCGTCGCCGGGGATGACCGCGGCCGGCGCGATGCTCGGCACGCCCGGCTACATGGCGCCCGAGCAGATGCGCGGCGACGACGTCGGCCCGGCGGCCGACGTCTACTCGCTCGGCGCGATCCTGTTCGAGATCCTCGCCGGCGAGCCGCTGCACCCGAGCGGCCAGCGCGCGATCGCGAGCACGCTCGCGCACCCGATCGCCTCGCCGCTCGAGCGGCGGCCCGAGCGCGGCGTCGCGCCCGAGCTCGATGCGCTGTGCGTCGAGGCGCTCGCGGAGGATCCGACGCAGCGGCCGACCGCGCGCCAGCTCGCCGAGCGCATCCAGCAGTACCTCGACGGCGATCGCGATCTCGAGCGGCGCCGCGCCAACGCCGCGCGCGAGCTCGCGGTCGCGAAGCAGGCGTACGAGTCGGGGGAACCGAGCCGGCGCCGGCTCGCCGCGCAGTCCGCGGCGCGCGCGCTCGCGTTCGATCCGACGTCGCGCGCCGCCGCCGACATGGTCGCGCGCATCATCCTCGAGCCGCCGCCGGAGGATCCTCCCGACCTCCAGCGCATCATCAACGACGAGGAGCAGCAGCTCGCCGTCGAGCGCAGCCGCCGCGCGATCCTCGCGTACCTGACGATCTACCTGTGGCTGCCGTTCGCGCCGTTCACCGGCATCGCGAGCTGGCACGAGCTGGCCGCGCTCTACGGCGCGGCGACCGCGATGGCGGTGATCTCCTGGTACAACGCGCGCACCGGCCGGATCTCGATGCCCGTGCTGATGCTCGGCGCGTTCGCGCTCGTCGTGACGTTCTCGCGGCTCGCCGGCGTGTTCGTGCTGACGCCGATGCTCGTGTGCGGTCTGGTCGTCACGCTGTCGTCGTCGGGGTGGTTCGAGGAACGCCGGTGGGTGCTCGTCGCGTGGGCGATCGCGTCGCTCGTCGGGCCGCTGCTGCTCGAGGCGGCCGGCCTGCTCGAGCCGACGTGGCGGCTGCTGCCGAACGGTCAGGGCCTCTTGACGTGGGGCACGATCGATCACGCGCACGGCGTCGCGTCGCTGGCGTCCTTGATCTTCGGCCAGACCGCGCTCGGTGCCGTCGTGTGCGTGTTCGCGCTCGTGATGTCGCGCGCGCGCCGCAAGTTCCAGGTCCGCGCGCTGCGCCAGGCGTGGCACCTGCAGCAGATGCTCCCGCGCGCGACGAGCCAGGCGTCATGAGCGGCGACGAGCGGACGCTGACTCCGTCCGAGGCACGCCTCACCGCGCCGACCGGCGCGCGCCAGGCCCCGCCGCCGCTGCGCGCGACCGGCTACGCGCTCGGCTCGGTGATCGGCCGCGGTGGCATGGGCGAGGTGCTGCTCGCGACCGATCAGCGGATCGGCCGCGAGGTCGCGATCAAGCGCATGCTGACGGCGGATCCGACCGACGACGCGCTCGCGCGCTTCTTGCGCGAGGCCAAGATCCAGGCGCGTCTCGATCACCCCGCGATCGTCCCGGTGCACGAGCTCGGCGAGGATGACGAGGGCCGCCCGTACTTCACGATGAAGCGGCTGAGCGGCCGCACGCTCCACGACAAGCTCGCCGATCCGGCGCAGCCACCGCAGCCGCTGCTGCGCGCGTTCGTCGACGTCTGCCTCGCGATCGCGCTCGCGCACGCGCGCGGCATCGTCCACCGCGATCTGAAGCCCGCGAACATCATGCTCGGCGACTACGGCGAGGTCTACGTGCTCGACTGGGGCATCGCGCGCGTGCTCGGCGAGGCCGACGACGCGTTCGCGCTCGCGGCCGACACCGGCGCCGGCGAGACGCAGGTCGGCGCGATCCTCGGCACGCCGGCGTACATGCCGCCGCAGCAGGCGCGCGGGGAGCAGGTCGGCCCACCGGCCGATGTCTACTCGCTCGGCGCGATCCTGTTCGAGATCCTCGCGCGCGAGCCGCTGCGTCCGCGCAGCTACCGCGTCGGCGAGGAGCCCGAGGTCCCCGACGGCTCGCCCGTACGCCGCCGCCCCGACCGCGCGATCGCGCCCGAGCTCGACGCGGCGTGCCTCGCCGCACTCGCCGCCGATCCGGCCGCGCGCCCCGGTGCGCGCGAGCTCGGCGAGCGCGTCCAGCGCTACCTCGATGGCGATCGCGACCTCGAGCACCGGCGTGCGCTCGCCGCCGAGCACCTGGCCGCGGCGCGCGCCGCGCGCGACCGCGAGGACCGCGCGACCGCGATGCAGGAGGCCGGCCGCGCGCTCGCGCTCGATGCGGCGTCCGATGCCGCGGCGCTGATCGGCTCGCTGCTCGTCGAGCCACCGCGCGTGATGCCCGACGAGCTCGTCCGCGAGCTCGCCGACGAGGACCGCCGCTACGCGCGCAACCAGTGGCGCACCGTCAGCGTCGGCTACTTCGCGTTCCTGACGTTCCTGCCGGTGGCGTTCTGGCAGGGCGTCACCGACTGGGCGGTGATCGCCGCGACCTTCGCGATCGCCGGCGGGCTCGGGATCCACGCCTTGATCGCGTCGCGGAGCGGCAGCCGGCTCGGGTGGACCCCGCTGCTGCTGAGCGGCACGATGGTCATGCTGACGACGCGGATCTTCGGCGTGTTCATCCTCGCGCCGGCGCTCGTGTGCATGATGTGCTCGTCCTGGTACTCGTACCCCGGGCTCATGCACGCGCCCAAACGCATCTACGCGTTCGTGCTCACGTGCGGCACGCTGCCGCTCGTGCTCGAGGCGCTCGGCGCGATCGCGCCATCGTGGAGCGTGCACGACGGCGTGATCGCGTCGATCTCGCACGCCGTCCACCTCGGCGGCACCGGTGCCACGGTGCTGCTCGTCGGCGGCCAGATCGGCGCGATCTCGATCGCGGCGCTGTTCGGGCGCTCGCTCGCGTTCTCGCGCCGGCAAGCGCTCCGCCAGGTCGAGATCCAGGCCTGGCACCTGCGCCAGCTAGTCCGGCGGTAGCGGATCGTCCTTGTCGCGGAACAGGCGCATGCGGACGCGCTCGTGCTGGCGCTGCTTGTACGCCTCGTGACTCGACGCGCCCGACTCGTTGCGCTGCGACGTCGCCTTGTCGGCGACCTGGAACTCGGTCAGCACGAACACGACGTGCGACAGCTCCGGCGGCAGCTCGTGCTTGGGTAGCAGGCGCTCGAGCCGCAGCGGCAGATCGGCGACGAAGTTGATGATGCGGTACTCCGGGCCGGAGAACTCGTTGTACGGCAGCGCGATCGGCGCGTGGCCGTTCAAGCCGTCGGTGGGCGTGACGTCGCGCAGATCGACGAGCTGGTTCACCGACTCGCCGGGCACGACGTAGTTGAACGGGATCAGCTGGCGCGCGAGCGTCGCGAGCATCGGCACGATGTCGGTCTTCTGCGGCACGATCAGCCGGAACCGCAGCTTGTCGTAGATGTTCGCGGCGAGCGTCGAGCGCTTCGCGAGTAGCTTCGTGATCTGCGAGTCGCGCGGCTTGCGGCTCCACTCGAACTCCGAGAGCGGCGCACCGGCCGCGCGCAGCTCCTCGACGACCTGCAGCACCTTGAGCTCGATCTCGCGGAAGATGATCTCGTCGGAGACCGACACCTTGAGCAGCGCCTGGCGGCCGTTGATGTGGTGGATGATGTGCATCACCTTCAGCACCACGCACGCCCACTTCTGATGCGGGCCGGCGGCCGACGCGACGAGGAACAGATCGCGGGCGGGCAGGGCGTCGGCGACCTCGTCCGGGATCGCCATCGCGTACGCGCGCGCGAGGTAGTCGACGGCCTCGCCGCGGATCTCCTCGAGCCGCGCCATCTCGTCGTCCGACTCGGGGTCGAACTCGTTGAGGCGGAGGAATCGATCGACCTCGGCGTGGTCGCTGAACCCGAGCCGGTGCCAGTCGATCACCGAGTCGCCGCGCAGCATCAGCCGCACGGAGTCCTGGTCGGAGAGCGTCAGCTCGTCGGCGCGCGGCGGGCGCGCTACCCGAGGCAGGACCGTGGCCACCACGGGCCCAGTCTACAGCGTTACCGCGCGCGCGTGATCCGAAGCGTGGCCGTGAACAGCCCGAGCATGCCGAGACCAGCGATGACGTTTCCGACGACTGCGATCATGGAAAAAGGACCTCGTTGTACCAACGCGCACGGGGGCGAGCTTGTTTCGTGACGTTCGATCGTCGCAAGGACCGCCGACGGAGTCCAAAAAACGGTGGGTAGATCGTCACTCCCGATGGTGAACCGCGTGTAGTACGGTTCGCCCGGTGCCACCACAGCTCCGCGACAGCGAGATCGCGCGCGGCCCGGGTCCCCGGTGGCTGCGGATCACCCTCGCGGTCGTCGCCGGGATCTACCTCGCGGCGTTGATCAAGCACCCCTCCTCGAGCGGATCGCTCGGCTCGGTCGCGTTCTTCACCGAGGCGACCAAGCTATTTCCCGAGGCCGACAACGTCGCGCTCGAGTACCGGCTCGACGCGTGGTCGTGCGAGGCCCACGCGTGGCTGCCGCTCGATCCGCGCCCGTACTTCCCGATCGAGGCCGACGACAAGGAGTCGCGGTTCCAGCGGCTCGGCTACTTCTACGGCGACCGTGCCGGCGGCGAGACCCGGCGCACCGTGATGAACGCGCTCGACGACTACATCCTCGCGCACCACGAATCCGTCGACGACGGCGTCGCCGGCAAGATCGGCGGCATCAAGTTCTTCAAGGTGTCGCGGCCGCTGCCCGCGGTCGGCGACGAGGTGCCGCGTTACGTGTACCGGCCGCTGGCGGCGCCGCCGCCCGAGGCCAAGCTCACCGAGCTGTTCCACACCCGCGCGTCGATCCGCAAGGCGCGGTGCGGCGCGGCCGTGCCCGCGGAGCCCGAATGAAGGACCTCGGCACGCTGCTCGACGACGCGCTGCAGGCGATCTTCCGGCCCAAGGCGGTCGTGCGGCTCGAGGTCGTCCGCATCTTCGCGCCGCTCGCGATCCTCGGGTTCATGTCGACGCGGCTCGCGCACCCGATCGACTGGCTCGCGAACACCGGCTTTCGCATCCCCGACATCGCCGGCGACTGGCGGCAGCGCGCGCACTTCACGCCGGTCGATCCGTGGCTCGCGTACACGGTGTGCGTCGCGATCGTCGTCAGCGCGCTCGCCACGGCGGCGGGCGCGTTCACGCGGTGGAGCGCCGGCCTGCTCGCCGCGCTGCTCGTGTACGTCGCGCTCGCCGACCGGCTGAGCGCGTTCACGGTGTCGAAGATCGGCCCCGTGATCGTGCTCGCGCTCGCGCTGTCGCCGAGCGGCACGAGGTGGTCGGTCGACGCGTGGCGGCGCAAGCGCAAGGACAAGGCGTACGTGCCGCCGGTGCTGGTCGGCGGCGGCTGCGTCAGCTTCTTCCAGCTCTTCCTGCCGGTGTTCTACTTCTCGTCGGGGATCTACAAGGCGCGCGGCGACTGGTTCGAGCACTACAACCCGACCGTGCTGTTCACGCACCTGCACGACTCGTATCAGACGCCGGTGTCGTGGCTGCTCGCGAACCACCTGCCGGCGTTCGCGTGGACCGTGCTGCAGTGGATCACGCTCGTGTTCGAGGTCGGCGCGCCGCTGTGGTTCGCGCTGCGCTGGACGCGCAC
>JBLMXA010000984.1:0-3058 GCA_050257515.1 Acidobacteriota bacterium
GATCGCAGGCGGCCACCGCGAGCGCCAGCGCGAGCGCGCGGATCACCGCGCCCCTTGCTCGCCGCGGAACTCGAGGCAGCGCAGCACGGCGTCGGCGTCGTGCTCGGTGATCCCGCTCGACGCCATCAGCCGCATCCGCCGCACGAACGGCTCCCACTCCGCCCGCGTGTGCGCCTGCGCCATCAGCACGCGGCCGATCGTGTGACAGCGCGTGCACTTCTCCTCCGCGAGCACGCAGTCCTCGCGGATCGGCAGCGGCGCCTCCTGCGCCGCCGGCTCGGGCAGCAGGATCGACGTGCGCGGCCGCGACTCGCCGCACGCGACGAGCGCGAAGATCACGATCGAGCGGAACGCGGATGTCAACGTCGCCTCAGTTGTCGAGCGCGCCCTCGGCGATCCAGTCGCGGATCAGCTGGATCTGCGGGTCGTCGAGGTACGGCGGACCGTTGAGCGGCATGCGCGAGCCGAACGGCGCCGGATAATCGACCTTCTGCGGCAGGATGCTGTGGCACGGATCGCCCGCGATCACGATCTTCGAGCCCGAGTTGAGACCGCCGCGGCGCAACGACTCGTAGCTCGACAGGTCGAGCCCCGACGTCTGGCGCCCGAGGTGGCAGCCGCAGCCGCCCATTCCGCGCGTCATCAGCGGATGCACGTCGTTCGCGAACGACACCGGCGTCGTCGGATCGCTGTCGGTGTTGTCGCAGGTGGCAGCACCTCCCTGCAGGCCACCGACGTCCGGCGAGTAGTAGAGCCCGCAGCCCGAGGCCGCGAGCGCGAGCAGCACCTTGATCATGGCGAGCCCTCCGCGAACTGGACCTGGCGATCGGTGACGGTGGTCGTGACGGTGAAGCTGGCGACGTTGGTCGCGCTGTATCCGGTGATCGCGCCGGACGCCGAGCGCGCGAACAGATCGCCGTCGCTCGTGATCGCGCTCGGCGCGATGCCGCTCGCGAGCCGCACGTCGACCTCGGTCGCGATCGGCGTGTAGTTCGGCGCCATCGTCGGCGGCCCGGCCGGCGCGGCGAACTGGAACACCGGCTGCGGATCGAACGCCGTCGGCAACACCGGCGGCGTGCCGGTCGCGACGCCGCTCTGCAGGCTCGACGCCTGGCCGACCGGCACGAGGTTGTTGCGCAGCGGCTGCGGCCCGTACAGCGTGCCGAGCTCGAACACGTCGACCTTGTACCCGCGCCCGAACACCTGCGTGGTCGGCGCGTTCGTGCCGGTGGCGACCTCGAGCTGCATGCCCGGCAGCACGACCGGCATGTTCACCCACGTGCCCGCGGCGACCGGGGTGTCGATGAGCCCCGCCGCGTCGGCATCGCTCAGCGCCTCGACGGATGGGAACAGCTGCCCCGCGTACTTGTCGGTCACCGGGACGTAGGTGACGCGGCGGATCGGGCTGTAGCGGACGTCGCCGCAGATCGTGTCGATGAGCGGCGGGTGCTCGGCGATCGGCGTGTACGTGCCGTCGCCGTTGTCGGTGACCAGCACGTACAGCGGTGCCGCCACCGCGAAGCCGCTCTCGATCGGCACCGGGCCGAAGCTCCAGTACTTCACGCTCGCGCCGCCGGCCTTGCCGGTGCTGCGCGGCACGACGTTGCCGGTCATCGCGAGCAGCGACCCCGAGATGCCGAGGTTGAGCCGGATCTGGCTGACCAGCTCGGCGTTGTCGGCGATGCTCGGCACGGTCGCGCCGGCGGGCAGGATGTTCTTGCTGCCCGTGCCCGTGATCGTGTCGGATGCCTGCGGGCCGAGGCACGCGGCGGTTCCGAGCACGCAGATGCAGGCGATGGTTCTGCCGACGATCGTCATGGCTCCTCCTTCAGAAAGGCCCGGCGATGCCGAGGTGGATGACCTGCTCGTCCTTGAAATCCGAGAAGTCGTAGTACTCGTAGCTGAGCTTGAGCCGGAGCGACTGGCGCAGCCCGACCGCGATGCCCGCGGTGTGGCGGAGCAGCGCGCTGTCGGAGCGCAGGTCGCTCGTCGCGAGCACGTTGCCGCGGCGGCGCAGGCCGTCCTCGCGCAGCACGAGCGTCAGCCGGCGGGTCATCGGCGCCTCGAGCTCGCCGTAGAACCCGTCCTTGACGAAGTACGGGTCGTACATGCCGTTCGCGCCCGGGCCGTACTTGAACGTCGACGCCGGATCCATGCCGAGGTCCATCTTCGTCTTGCGGTTGAGGTACTCGAAGCGCAGGAAGTAGTCCTTGACGCGGAAGATGGCGTGCGCGCCCCAGATCGCGAACGGCAGCGTGTGTGCCGGATCGTAGGTGCCGCGCATCGTCGACACGCCGAACGCCGACGTCAGCACGTCGGTGATGATGCTGAGCACGACCTGGCCACCGACCACCGGCCGCGAGTTGTTGTCGACGTAGTAGGCCTCGCCCGAGCGCGACAGCTTGAAGTCGAAGTCGGTCGGGTGATCGCCGGCGCGCGGGCCGCTCACCGCGTACACCGCGTAGTCGGCCTGCACGTGGTCGCCGAAGAAGTGCGTGCCGTTGATCTCGAGCCCGTTGTCGACCCACGGCGCGGGCAGCACGCCCTCGTTCCACTCGGTGATCCGCACCATGCGGCCCATGTCGTAGGGCAGCGGCTTGTCGCTCGTGCGGTGGTTCGCCGGATCGTGGCGGACCGGGAACTCGCCGAACGACGGCGTGAACCGGCCGATGCGAAAGTTGAGCTCGTCGGCCATGCGGATGTCGAAGAACGCCATGCCGACCTCGAAGCCGTGGCACGCGACGCACGCCTTGACGTTCGCGGAGATCTTGCTGCTGAAGTCCATCGCGAGCTTGAGCGACACCTCGGCGGTCGCGCCGTCGAGCGCGATCTTGCGGCCGGTGTTCTCGGTCGGGATCGCCATGTAATCGAGCTGGACCGAGCCCGCGAAGTTACGGTGAAACTCCGAGGACGACTTCGGCTCCGGCGCGGCCGGCTCGGGCGCGGCCTGCACCTGCGGCACCGGCGCGGGCGGCGGCGCGGGCGGTGGTGTGGGGGTCGGCGCCGGCGCGGGCGCCGGCGTCGGCGCGGGTGCCGGCGGCGGCGCGGGCGGCGGGCC
>JBLMXA010000985.1:0-25018 GCA_050257515.1 Acidobacteriota bacterium
GCGGACGGCGGCGGAGTCACCGCGGGCGCGGGCGCGGGCGCCACCTGCGCGACCTTGAGCGCCGGCGACGACTGCGTGTGCGGGACGATCACCTTCATGCGCGCCGCGAGATCGGCGAGCGACTGGATGCGGCGATCGCGATCGCGCGCCATCGCATCCTCGACGAGCAGCCGCACGTCCTCGGGCACGCCCGCGAGCTGCGCCGGCGGGTGCTGGGCGATGTGCGCGAGCAGCTCGGGCACCGGCAGCGACAGCTCGCTGTACGGCTTCTTGCCCGAGAGCATGTGATAGAGGATCGCGCCGACGGCGTAGACGTCGACGCGCGTGTCGACGTTCGTCGGATCGGTGATCTGCTCGGGCGCGATGAACTCGGGCGTGCCGACGACGTGGTCGTTGTCGCCGCCGGCCTTGCCGAGCACGTGCGCGACGCCGAAGTCGAAGATCTTGACGAAGTCCGGGTTGGTGTCGCGATCGATCAGGAACACGTTGTCGGACTTCAGATCGCGATGGATGATGCCGGCCTCGTGCGCGGCGCTGACGCCCGCCGCGATCTGCTGCGCGATCCGCATCGCGCGGCGCACCGACAGCCGCCCCTGGTAGTCGAGCTCGTCGTGCAGCGAGCGGCCGTCGAGCAGCTCGAGCACGAGGTACGGCACCCCGCTGGGCAGCTCGCCCATGTCGGTCGCCTCGACGATGTTCGGGTGGTGCAGGGTCGCGGCGGTCATCGCCTCGTTGAAGAAGCCCTGGACCGCGCGCTGATCGCGCGCGTACTCCTCGCGCAGGCACTTGATGGCCACCATGCGGCCGATCCGCGTGTGCTGCGCCCGGTACACCGTGCCCATCCCACCTTCGCCGATGAGACCGGTGACCGTGTACCGCCCGTCGATGGTCTGTCCCACCAGACCCAACCGGTCCGAAATACCCACGCTTACCACGCTAACACCGAAGGAACGGTGTGTACCAGGTTTGCGCAGTCTCAGTCTTGGAACAGATTTTCCTTCTGGGCGTCACTATCGGCGTCGGCGTGCTTCGCGCTGCCGAGCTCGCTGGTGGTCTTGCGCAGGCGTGCGCCGAGCACCTGTACGAACGACCACAGCAGTTTCACCGCGGTCGTCGGCTCGCGCTTGATGAGGTCGTAGAACTCTTTGCGGCCGAGCACGACGAGCTGCGTCGGCTCGGCCGCGATGGCCGTGAGCGAGCGCGTCGAGCGATCGACCAGCGCCATCTCTCCGAAATGCTGGCCCTTGCCGAGGTCGGCGACCGCCTGGCCGTCCTTGGTCAGCTTCACGCTCCCGCTCGCGACGACGTACATCGCGTCGCCCGGCTGGCCGGCGGCGAAGATCTCCTTGCCGGCCGCGACCTCCACGGTTTCGGCGATACCCGACACCCGCACCAGCTCCTTGTAGGACAGGTAGCGGAACATCTGCATCGACTTGAGGACCTCGAGCTTGAGCCCGATCTCGCTGCCGCGCGACGTCGCCTCGTGCGCCACGGTGCTGCCGACGCGGATGACGACGGCGGTGATGTTGTCGTGACCGCCGCCGGCGTTCGCGAGCTCGACGAGCCGCTTGGGCACCTCCCTGACGTCGCCCTCGGCGAGCTGCTTCGGCAGCTCGTTATCGTCGACGTACGCGTACATGCCGTCGCTGCAGATCAGGAACCGATCGCCGGGCAGGATGTCGAAGTCGAACGTGTCGACCTCGACCGACTGGTTGACGCCGACCGCGCGCGTCACCGCGTTCTTGTACTGCTTGTACGGCGAGCTCTCGATCTGCTCGCGGTTGAGCTTGCCGCGGCGGACCAGCTCGTTCATCAGCGAGTGATCCTCGGTGAGCACGTGGCACTGGCTCTGGCGCGCGAGGTAGACGCGCGAGTCGCCGACGTGCGCGATGAACCCGCGCAGGTGCTCGCCGGAGCCCGCGATCAGCAGCACGGTCGCGGTCGTGCCCATGCCGCGCTTGTCGGGCTCGGCCTGCGCGCGCTTGAACACCGCGGAGCACGCGGCCTGGATCGCGTGCTCGAGCACCTGCAGGACCTCGTACGGCTGCACGGCGGGGTGATCGACGCGGTAGCGATCGATCAGCTCCTTGTTGTTGTTGATCGTGTCGCGGATCTCGTGGACCGCGATCGACGACGCGATCTCGCCGGCGGCGTGACCGCCCATGCCATCGGCCACCATGAACAGCCGGAGCTTCTTGTCGATGAGGAAGTTGTCCTCGTTGTGGTCGCGCTGCTTGCCGACGTCGGTCGCAGCGGCGAACGAAAGCTCCATCACGTCGCGACTATCATAGCCTGCGGCGCCACGTCGGTGCGTGCTCGCCGAGCCACCCCGGCGCGACCTCGACCTCGACGAGCTGGCGGAGCGTGTTGGCGTCGTTGATCGGGCCGTAGATCCGGCCGCCCACGACGGTCGCCGGTGTCGTACGGACCCCGCTGTGGCGTGCGCGCTCGATCCACGCGACGCTCGTGCCGGCCGAGCGGGCGCGGCAGGCGGCGAACGCGCGCGCGTCGACGTGGAGCCGGGTCGCGACGCGGTCGATCAGCTGGTCGGCGGCGATCCGGCGGTGCCGGCTCGAGGTCTCGAGCAGCACGGCCTCGGCCCACCGCCAGCCCGGCGACGACGGCCGGTCGAACTCGCTCTCGCTGCTGGTGCCGACGCGCTCGGCGCACAGCGCGGCATCGCCGAGCATCGCGAGATCGGCGGCGTCCGGCCCGGTCAGGTCGAAGTACGGTGCCCACACGACGCGGACCACATCGGGGTAGTCGTCGGCCACCGCGGTGGCGGTCGCCATCGGCGCGTGGCAGTTGGGGCTGGTCGGCCGGCACATCACGACGAGCGTGACCTGCGGGCGCGCGGCGCCATAGGACGGCAGGCCGTCGAGCGGCAGCGGCGGCGTCGCGAGCGGCGGATCGGCGGGCGGCTGGTCGAGCTCCTCGTCGGGCTCACCGGGCTGGATCACGATGTCGTCCGCGCTCGGCACGTTCTGGTCGTCGAACGCCTGTGCCAGCGAGCCGGGCGAGGCGCCGCGATCGAGCAGGTCCTCGGCGAGGTCCTTCGCGGTGCGGTACTCGCGCTCGAGGTCGTTGGGCCCGAGCGCCTGCAGCTGGGTCTGCGGCAGCCGGCCGTTGAACAGCGCGATCGGCAGCGTGAGGTTGCGGACGTGCTGCTTGCGGCGCCGCTCGTTCGCGGCGAGCGCCTTCGCGTAGCCGGGGGGCGGGTTCGTGATCGCCGTCGCCAGCCGGTCGGGATCGATGCCGATCTCGGCGCCCATCTCGAGCAGCTCCTGGTTCGTCGGATTGCCGCGCAGGAACTTGCAGGGCATCGGGCCCGTCGCGCAGTTGAGCCGGTCCATGAACTCGAAGAACCTGCCCTCCGCGTACGCCTCGAGTGCGGCGTAGGGCAGGCGCGCCTGGCCGTTCGCCGCGAGGATGCGATAGACGAGCCGGATCTGCGACGGATGCTGAGCCTGCAGCCTCTCGAGGTTGCGGTACGCGCTCGCGCGCGAGGTCTGACCGGGCGTGAAGAACAGCTCGATCGTGACCGGCGCGTTCGCCGGGCCGCGCGACGGCAGCGCCGTCGGGTCGCGGTGCTCGACGCGCACGACCTCGCCGGGCGAGGCGCTCGCCGGCAGCGCGGCGAGCGCGAGCAGCAGCAGCGCGCGGCTCATTCGGGCTTCTCGGGCTCCGGCTCGGTCTCGGGCCACAGGTACGCGAAGTAGAGCCCCGCGGAGATCACGAGGCCGAGCGCGAGGGCTAGCAGGAATGGTGCCCAGATCACGCCAGGATGATAGCGCGCGCCGGCGACTGTTGTAGGCTCGTCCCCGCATGCACGCCGCCTCGTCTCTGGCCTTGCCGTACTTCCACCTGGGCGCGATCGGGTTCATCCAGTCGTTCGGCGTGATCGTCGCGGCGGGCGTGATCATCGGTGCCGAGATCCTGCGGCGCTACGCCGAGTGGCACGGCGTCGAGGACGACTACATCCGCGGCGTGCTGGCGTGGGTCACCATCTGCGGGTTCATCGGTGCCCACGAGCTCGACATGATCTTCTACAACTGGGACAAGATCAGCGAGGGCGCGATCAACACCCCGCCCGGCTGGTGGTTCCTGGGGCGCACGCTGTGGCCGACGAACTGGCCGCTGCCGCTCAAGATCTGGGAGGGCATCTCGTCGTACGGCGGCTTCGTCGGCGGCAGCCTCGGCTTCTTCTTCTACGTGTGGTGGAAGCGGCTGCCGATGCGGCTGTTCGCCGACATCACGATCGTCGGCCTGCTGCCCGCGTTCTCGATCGGCCGCATCGGCTGCACCGTCGTCAGCGACCACGTCGGCGCGGCGGTCGATCCGCACGCCTGGTACTCGTTCCTCGCGATGAACTATCCGCGCGATCTCAACCTCGAGACCGTGCAGGCGCTGGTCAAGGCGCACCCCGGGACCGGAGCGATGACGGCGTGGAACCTCGGCCTGATCGAGTTCCTCTACCTCGTGCCGGTCAACGCGCTGGTGCTGTGGCTCGCGTTCCGGGGGCCGAGCCCGTCGGAGTGGGAGGAGGGGAAGAAGACCGCCCACCGGCTGCCGACCGGGCTCATCCCGGTGCTCGCCGGCGTGTTGTACGCGCCGGTGCGGTTCTTCCTCGAGTTCCTGCGCCCCGACGAGACCGATCCGCGCTACCTGAACCTGACGTTCGCGCAGTGGGTCTCGATCATCGCGTTCGCGGCGTGCTCGTACGTCGCGTTGCGCGTGCTCCGCTCGGGCAAGCCCGCCGAGCCGGTGACGCGGACCGCCGGCGAGGCGCACCGCGCGCTGCAGACCATCCTGCGCGGCGAGGATGGTCCGGCGAAGGCGCTCAAGCACGAGGACAAGAAGCCAGAGCTGCCGAAGGCCTCGGCCAAGGAGACGTCGCGCGAGGAGCCCGACGACGAAGGCGCCGACGAGCCCGGCGGCGATGGCGGCGACGCGAACGAGGCGGACGACGACGAGGATGATGCCGAAGCGCCGGCGAAGCCCGAGCCGGTCAAGGCCGCGGCGCCCAAGCCCAGGCCCAGGCCGCAGCAGAACAAGGGCAAGGGCGGCAAGAAGAAGAAGAGGCGATAAACCGCCAAGACGCCGAGCGCGCCAAGCCGGAGCCAGAACAACAGATCTTCTGCTGGCTCTGGCTCGGCGCTCTCGGCGCCTTGGCGGTTATTTCTTCTTCGCCGGCGCCTTCGCGGCCTTCTTCACCGGCTTCGCGGGCTTCTTTGCCGGCTTCTTCGCGGTCTTCGCGGCGCGCTTGGTGCCGGTCGTCAGCTTGCGGCCGCGACCACCACCGCCACTGCCGCCGCCGCCGCCGCCACCGCCACCGCCACCACCGCCGCCGCCACCACCACCGCCGCCGCCACCACCGCCACCGCCGCCGCCTCCTCCTCCGCCGCCGCCGCCGCGCGCATGGCGCCGATCGCCGCCGCCGCCATGATCGTTGTCGCGATCGCGCCGCGTCTCCATCTCGGCGACGATCTCGCGATCGTCCTCGGCGGTGAGCGCCTCGCCGGCCGCGCGGAACAGCTCGTCTTCCTTCACCACGTGGGCGTGATGCTGCGCGGCGAGCCGCTCGGCGATCTCGAGCAGCTGCTTGCCGGCCGTGGGCCGTGCCTCGCCGTCGAGCTGCTTGGCCGCGCTCGCGATCGCGTTCTGCAGCGCGATCTGTGCAGGGTGCTCCGCAGAAAGTGCGGCGAGCTGCTCGGCGAGCTCCGGCCTCCGCGTCGACAGCCGCGGGAACACCGAGCCTTCCTCGTCGAGGAAGTGACGCGTCACGGCGCGCTCGAAGTACGCGACCGCGCCGTGGACGGTGTCGATGTCGCCGGCGTCGGGACGCCCGGCCGCCAGCCGGCGCGCCGCCGCCAGCAGCCCCGCCATCACCTCGTCGTGACGGCGGTGCGAGCGGTCCAGCTGTGCCAGCGACGCAAGCTCCATACGGGGAGCTAAGGATCCACAGGTGACCAATGCTATACAAGCCGTCCATGACCGAGAACGTCGTGATCATCGGGTCCGGCCCGGCCGCCCACACCGCCGCGATCTACACCGCGCGAGCGAACCTCACGCCCGTCTTGTTCGAGGGCTTCATGGCCGGTGGCATCGCGGCCGGAGGCCAGCTCACCACGACCACCGACGTGGAGAACTTCCCGGGCTTCCCCGAAGGCATCATGGGGCCCGAGCTGTGCGAGCGCTTGCGCGCGCAGTCGGAGCGGTTCGGCACGCGCATCTTCACCGAGACGGTGACGAAGGTCGATCTGTCGCGGCGGCCATTTCGCTACAAGACCGACGAGCAGGAAGGCGAGGCGCGCGCGCTGATCATCGCGACCGGCGCGACCGCCAAGCGCGACGACGTTCCCGGCACGCGCGACAACGAGCTGTGGCAGAAGGGCGTGTCGGCGTGCGCGGTGTGCGACGGCGCGCTGCCGATGTTCCGCAACAAGCCGCTGTTCGTGATCGGCGGTGGCGACTCGGCGATGGAGGAGGCGTCGTTCCTCACCAAGTTCGCGTCGAAGGTCTACATCGTCCACCGCCGCGACGAGCTGCGCGCCTCGGCGATCATGCAGGCGCGCGCGAAGGACAACCCGAAGATCGAGCTGCTGCTGTCGCACAAGGTGCTCGCGGTCGAGGGCGGCCTGGGCGTCGAGCAGGTGCGCGTGCAGGATCTCAAGACGAAGGCCGAGCGCACGTTCCCGGCCGCCGGCCTGTTCTTCGCGATCGGCCACGTGCCGAACACCGCGTTCCTCGAGGGCCAGCTCGCGTGTGACGAGCAGGGCTACGTGCTGACCACGCCGGGCACGACCAAGACGAGCGTCCCGGGCGTGTTCGCCGCGGGCGACGTCCAGGACAAGCGCTACCGCCAGGCGATCACGGCCGCGGGCTCCGGATGCATGGCGGCGCTCGACGCCGAGCATTTCTTGTCGAGCGGGCACTAGAGCGCTCAGCGCTCCAGGCAACTTCTCAACTCTCGGTTCTCTGTTGCGTATTGCCTATTGAACGCACCCGATAGGCTCGATAGGGAATACTCAACAGGGAACCGGGAATTCACCGGGGGCGCTCCGTGGTTCCCCCGGGCAAGAGCCATGTCACAATCGCTCTATCCCGTGAGTCGAGAGCAACCCCCCGCATATCGCGAATCGGGCCTCACGAAGGTCCTCGCGATCCTCCTGCTGCTGGTCGCCGGTGCGCTGGTGTTCACCGTCGTCAACGACCGCCGCCAGCACCAGCACTTCACGTCGTACGAGCCGCGGCCGATCGCGCAGCGCCCCGACGACAAGCTCGGCGCCGACGAGCAGGCGACGATCGACGTGTTCTCGAAGTTCTCGCGCTCGGTCGTCCACGTCACGAGCCTCGCGACCCGCCGCGACCGGATGACGCTCGACGTGACCGAGATCCCGCAGGGCGTCGGTTCCGGGTTCGTGTGGGACCAGGACGGCCACATCGTCACGAACTTCCACGTCGTCCAGGAAGGCGACCGCGCGTCGGTGACGCTCAACAACGGCGCGACGTACCCGGCGAAGATCGTCGGCGTGGCGCCCGACAAGGATCTCGCGATCCTCTCGATCGACGCGCCTCCGCAAGATCTCGTGCCGATCCCGCTCGGCGAGAGCGCGAAGCTCAGGGTCGGCCAGAAGGCGCTCGCGATCGGTAACCCGTTCGGGCTCGACCAGACGCTGACGACCGGCGTGATCTCCGGCCTCGGCCGCGAGATCAAGAGCGTCACCGGCCGCCCGATCTACGACGTGATCCAGACCGACGCCTCGATCAACCCCGGCAACTCCGGCGGCCCGCTGCTCGACAGCTCGGGGCGCCTGATCGGCATCAACACCGCGATCTACAGCCCGTCGGGCGCGAACGCGGGCATCGGCTTCGCCGTCCCGGTCGACACGATCAACACGATCATCCCGCAGCTGCTCAAGAACGGAAAGATCGCGCGCCCCGGCCTGGGCATCAACATCCTCGCCGATCCGATCGCGGTTCAGCACCACATCGCAGGCGTCGCGATCATGGCCGTGCAGCCGGGCGGCGCCGCCGACCAGGCCGGCCTCGTCGGCGCGAAGTCGATGGGCGGCGCGGTCGAGCTCGGCGACGTGATCACCGCCGTGGACGGTACCGAGATTCATCGCTCGACCGATCTCTACAAGACCCTCGATGCCCACAAGGTGGGAGATCAGCTCGAGATCACCGTCGAGAATCAGAGCCGAAAGCGCACGGTCAAGGTAACATTACAAGCAATCCCTTGAGCCGACGCGCCCGAGCTGTAGCACCGGACCCGATCGACCCGACGCCGCCCGAACCGAGGCCGCGGCTGTACCGCGAGACCCTGTTTCGCCGCGCGCGCTCGCTCGCGGCGGGCATGTTCTTCGAGGGCCTGTCGCAGGCCGGGCGCATGCACCCGGCGGCCAAGCCCGAGCGCCACGGCATCGAGGTCGAGCGCGATCTGCTCTACGGACCGCACGCCGAGTGGCACCAGCTCGACATCTACCGCCCGGTCCACCGGCCGGGGCCGTGGCCGATCGTGTTCTACGTCCACGGCGGCGCGTTTCACCTGCTGTCGAAGGACACCCACTGGCTGATGGGCCTCGTGTTCGCGCGGTTCGGCTACCTGGTCGTCAACATCAGCTACCGGCTCGCGCCGAAGCATCCGTTCCCGGCCGCGATCGAGGACACGTGCATGGCGTACCGCTGGATGGTCGCGCGCGCGAAGCAGCTCGGCGGCGATCCGTCGCGCATCGCGGTCGCCGGCGAGTCGGCGGGCGGCAACCTCGTCGCGGCGCTGACGCTCGCCGCCTGTCAGAAACGTCCCGAGCCGTACGCGCGCGAGGTGTTCGAGACCGGCATCGTGCCACGCGCGACGATGCCGTTCTGCGCGATCCTGCAGGTCTCCGACGCCGACCGGTTCGGCAAGCGGCGCAAGCTGTCGCGCTGGGTCGATGGAATGTTGCGCGACGCCGGCGCGTCTTACCTCCATGGCTTGCCGCGGAGTCCCGCCCCGGAGACCGAGCTGGCCGATCCGCTGCGCGTGCTCGAGCGCGGCGACGAGCTCGATCGCCCGCTGCCGCCGTTCTTCGCGCCGGTCGGCACGCGCGATCCGCTGCTCGACGACACGCGCCGCCTCGAAAAGGCACTCGGGAAACTCAACGTTCCGTGCGAAGCGCGCTATTACCCGGGTGGTATCCATGCGTTTCACGCGATGGTCTGGGACCCGGCCGCGCGCCGCTGCTGGCGCGACGCCCTCGCGTTCCTCGACCGTGCCCTTCGCCCGGCGTAAGCCCGAAGAGCCACGTTGGGGCGGCGCTTGAGCGTACCCAAGCTCGGGCTGTGGTCCGGCGTCGGGCTCGTGATCGCGAACATGATCGGCGCCGGTGTGCTGATCTCGACGGGGTTCGCGGCGATGGACCTCGCGCCGTCGCACATCCTGCTCGCGTGGGTCGTCGGCGGCATCGCCGCTCTCGCCGGTGCGCGCGCGTACGCAGCAGTCGCCCAGGCGATCCCGCGTTCGGGCGGCGAGTATCGCTACCTGTCGACACTGTGGCACCCGATGCTCGGATATGTCGCCGGCTTCACCTCGCTGCTCGTGGGGTTCTCGCAGCCGGTCGCGCTCGACTCGCAGCTCGTCGGCTATTACACGAACACGCTCGGGCTCGACATCAACTGGCGGATCCCGACCGCGCTCGTGATCGTGCTCGTCACGCTGCTGCACGCTTTCAACCTGCGCGCGTCGCGCGCGGGCCAGAACCTGCTGGTCATGGTGAAGTTCGCGCTCGTCGTCGGCTTCGTCGTCGTCGGGCTCGTCGCCGGTACGAACGCGTGGCCGACCTGGCGCCCCGAGGCGGCGATGCACGGCCTGCCGGTCGAGCCGTTCTTCGCGACCCTCGTGTTCATCGCGTTCTGCTACAGCGGCTGGAACGCCGCGATCTATGCGAGCGAGGAGTTCGTCGAGCCGCGTCGCGACGTGCCGCGTGCGATGCTGATCGGTTGCTCGATCGTGATCGTGCTGTACGTGCTCGTCAACTGGGTGTTCGTCGCGAACCTCACCCCCGCGCACTTCGGCGCATGGATCTCCGGCGACCACGACCGGATCACGCTCGGCCACATCCTGATGAAGGACCTGATCGGGGGCGCGGGAGCGAAGGTGATGTCGGTGTTCATGATCGTGACGCTGCTCGCCGCCGCCAGCGCCATGACGATGATGGGGCCGCGCGTGTATTCCGCGATGGCCCGAGACGGCTACCTGCCCAAGCTGTTCGCCGCGAAGGACGACGGTCACCCGCCGGTGTGGTCGGTGCTGCTCCAGGGCGCGATCGCGCTCGTGGTCGCGATGACGACCGACTTCATTCATGCGATCCAGACGGTCGGAACGATCCTGACGCTGATGGCTGCGCTGACCGTGCTCGGCGTGTTCAAGCTGCAGTTCAGCCGCGCGTATCCGGACAAGCCGGGCACACCCGCGCTGATCGCGGCGACGATCTTCGTCGCGCTCTCGGGCTGGATGCTGTACTTCGCGTTCACGAGCCCGATCCTCAACTCGGGGACGTTCCCCGGCATCGGCAAGGTATCGCTGCCGCTGGTCTGGCTCGTGTTCATTGGCGTCGTCAGCGCGATCTACGCGGCCTGGGTCGCGGTGCGGCATCCTCGTCGGGCATGACGCTCGGACGGAGCTCGGCTACACTGGGGGCATGCGTCGTCGGGTGACCCTGCTGTGCCTCGCCATGGGGGCGGGCGCGGTGGCCGCTCCGGCGGCGCCGCCGACGACGACGTGGGCCGAGTGGGTCGGCGACTGGCAGGGCAAGCTGCGGTGGACGAGCTGCACGACCGACGGCAAGCCGAGCGCGCTCCTGCCGGTCGACGCGAGCGACGGCGCGATCGCGATCGATCTCGGCGATGCCGAGGCCGGGCTCGGCGCGCTGTCGCTGGTCGAGGACAACGGCGGCTGGATCGGCCAGCGCGGTGACGTCACGGTGCATCTCGCCAGGCCCGGCGCCGACGCGCTCGAGCTCGCGGTCGACTTCGACTCGGGCTGCCAGATCCGCGGCACGCTGCACCGCGCGACCAGCGGGCTGCCCGCGTGCGACCGGCTCGCGGCGTGGGCGCGCATCGAGGCGAAGTGCACGAAGCTCGCGCGGCCGCCGCTCGAGAACCCGGCGCGCGTCGCCCACCAGCGCGAGAGCTGGCTCAAGGCCAGGCGCGACGCGCGCGCGGGCATCGTCGCGCAGTGCGACGCGCGCGCGGTGAAGGTCGAGGAGGAGCTGGTCGACGCCGGCTGCGCGCCGAATCCCGATCCGTTGCTGGGGCTGCGCGGCACCGAGTGCCAGGCGCTGCTCCACTCGACGCAGCGGCTCGCGCGCTGCGCGAGCGTGCCCGCGGACTTCGCGGCGATCATCGCGCAGCAGGCGTTCGCGCTCGTCGGCGCGGCGCAGCGCGCGAACGACGCGGATCTCAAGGTGCTCGAGCAGCAGTGCCGGCGCACCCGCGAGCGGATCGTGCAGACCGGACATCAGGCGGGCTGCCCGATCTGAGCTACCCTCGACAGGCGTGAAGATCGGCGACGTCATCGAGGGTCGCTACAAGATCCTCCGGCCACTCGCGGAAGGCGGGATGGGCACGGTGTTCCTCGCCGAGCACTGGCTGATCAAGCGCAAGGTCGCGCTCAAGTTCCTGCGCGCCGATCTCGCGGCCGACGCGACGATGATCCGCCGCTTCATGAACGAGGCGCTCGCCGCCGGGACGCTCGGCCACCCGAACATCGTCGAGGCGACCGACATGGGCTTCGGTCCCGCCGATCTGCCGTACATCGTGTACGAGTACCTGGAGGGCACGCGGCTCGCCGACGAGGTCGCGCGCGAGGGGCCGCTGCCGGTGCCGCGCGCGCTGCGCATCGCGCACCAGATCGCGGGCGCGCTCGACGCCGCGCACGAGGCCGGCATCGTCCACCGCGATCTCAAGAGCGACAACATCTACCTGACCGAACGCCAGGGCACCGCCGATCACGTCAAGGTGCTCGACTTCGGCATCTCGCGGTTCCTCGCCGCGACCGATCGCACCGGTGGCGGCGCGCTGATCGGCACGCCCGAGTTCATGGCGCCCGAGCAGGTGCTGACGCCGGACGCGGTCGACAAGCGCGCCGACATCTACGCGCTCGGCATCCTCGTCTACGAGATGCTCGCCGGCCGCGTGCCGTTCGTGCTCGATCGGAGCGGAGCGCTGGGCGAGGTCGAGGCCGCGCACGCGCTGCTCGATCGCATCCTCAAGGAGGCGCCGCCGCCGCTCGTGGTCGACGACGCGCCGGCCGGCCTCGCGCCGACGATCCACCACCGGCTGCTCGCGAAGGATCCCGACCTGCGGTTCCAGTCGATGAAGGAGGTGCAGCGCGCGCTCGAGCGCTTCGCCGACGAGGTGCCGAGCGGGCCGGTGACGATCGTGCCCCGGCGGCGCACGCGCAGCGCGCGGACGCCGCTCGACGACATCTCCGATCGCACGGTGTCGGGCACCCGGCTCACGCCCGAGGAGATCGCGCGCGAGGTCAAGGCGCTCGGCAAGCGCTGGTCGGTCGTCGCCGGCGACCTCCAGCTCGACGTCTACGACGAGCAGCTCGCGCGGCTCGCGCAGGTGATCGCGACCGCGGGCGAGATCGCCGACGACATGGGGCACCTGCCGCGCATCGTCGTCGAGCCGCCGCACCTGGTGCTGTCGCTGCGCGACGCGAGCGAGGTCGTCGATCTCGTGTTCGCGGCGCGGCTCGAGCAGTGGCTCCGCACGAACGGGTGGTGAGCCAAGACTTCGCGCGCGCGGGGGTCTAAGCTCGCATGATGCGTCCAACGCTCGTCGCGCTGGCCCTCGCCGTGGCCATCCCTCGCACCGCCGCCGCGTTCTGCGGGTTCTACGTCGCCGGCAGCGACAAGCAGCTCGTCAACGACGCGACGCAGGTCGTGCTGATGCGCATGGGCACGCGCACCGTGCTGTCGATGCAGAACACCTACCAGGGCCCACCCGAGGCGTTCGCGATCGTGATCCCGGTGCCGGTCGTGCTGCACGAGGGCGACGTCAAGACGCTGCCGAAGGACGTGTTCGCGCACGTCGAGCAGATGGGCGCGCCGCGGCTCGTCGAGTACTGGGAGCAGGACCCGTGCCGGCCGGCGATGCCCGAGGAGCAGATGCCCAAGGGCAGCATCGCGTACGCGCCGGCGCCCACGTCGGGGGAAGCCGACAAGGATCTCGGCGTCAAGATCGAGGCGAAGTTCACGGTCGGCGAGTACCAGATCGTGATCCTGTCGGCGAAGGACTCGACCGGGCTCGACACCTGGCTGCACCTCAACAAGTACAACATCCCCGCCGGCGCCGAGCCGCTGCTGCGGCCGTACGTCGAGGGCGGCTCGAAGTTCTTCGTCGCCAAGGTCGATCCGGCGAAGGTGAAGTTCGAGGACGGTCACGCGGTGCTGTCGCCGCTGCGCTTCCACTACGACACCGACGAGTTCACGCTGCCGATCCGCCTCGGCATGGCGAACAGCGCCGGCACGCAGGATCTGATCGTCAACATCTTCGCGCCGCACCAGCGCTACAAGGTCGCGAACTATCCGAACGTCACGATCCCGACGAACCTCGACGTCAAGGACTCGGTCAAGGACCACTTCGGCCAGTTCTACGCGGCGCTGTTCGACGCGACGCTCGCGAAGAACCCGCGCGCGGTGGTCACCGAGTACGCGTGGCAGGCGTCGAGCTGCGATCCGTGCCCTGGACCGACGCTCGATCCGAACGAGCTCCTGACGCTCGGCGCCGACGTGCTCGCGGGGCCTCGCGGCCAGCCGCAGCGCTACGACAGCGGCGACCTCGTGCTGACGCGCCTGCACGCGCGCTACGGCAAGGACCTCGCGAACGATCTCGTGTTCGAGCAGGCGAAGGCGATCACCGGCGGCCGCGAGACGCCCGAGCTCGCGCACGGTGCGCAGCCGTCGGACTACAACAACTTCCAGGCGCGCTACGCGATCCGCCACCGCTGGGAGGGACCGATCACGTGCGAGCATCCGCAGCGGGGCCTCTGGGGCGGCAACCCATCGATCTCGTTTCCGGCGCAGCCGGCGCTCGACCTCGCGCACGCGCCGCGCGGCAAGATCAGCCTCGCCGCGAGCGTCGTCGGAGCCGTGCCCGAGCTCGGCCTCGGCGCCGGCGCGACCGTCGCCGACACCCGCGCCGCGCCCGCTCCCGCGCCGGCGACGCCCGCCCGGCCGAAGAGGCGGACCGGCTGCGGCTGCGGCACGAGCGATCCCGGGGGCTTGGCGACCGTGCTGCTCGCGTTCGCGTTCACGGTTCGTAGACCCCGCGGGCGGCGCGCGCGTTAATGGCCTGAAGAGATGACAACCGCCAAGGCGCCAAACACGCCAAGCCAGAGCCAGAAGATCAGATCTTCTTCTGATCTTGGCGTGCTCGGCGCCTTGGCGGTTCTATTTTTCTGCGCCTGCGGTGGCCGCGAGCCCGCGCCGCCAGCGGTCGCTGCTCATCCGGCACCTCCGGCGGTGGCGGCGAGGCTGCCGATGCAGCCCGGCGAGCTGTCGCCGAGCCTCGTCCGGATCGATCACGAGGGGCCGAAGCAGGACATCTCCGACGGCGAGATGCTCGCCGACGTCGACAGCTGCTCGACGTGCCACCCGGATGCGGCCGCGCAGTGGGCGACGAGCCCGCACTCGTTCGCCTCGTTCGGCAACCCGATCTATCGCGTCAGCGTCGAGCTCGTGCGCTCGGACATCGGCAAGCGCGCGAGCAATCACTGCGGCGGCTGTCACGACATGCCGCTCGCGGTCGACGGCTCGCTGATGGGCGAGATTCCCTCGCACGATCTGCGCGCGCACAGCGGCGTCAGCTGCCGGCTGTGCCACGGCATCGAGAGCGTCACCAAGGACGGCAACGGCAGCTACGTGTGGTCGTCCGCGCCGCTCGACGCGCCGGTGATGGGCGATGCGGCGTCGATCGCGCGCCATCGCGCGCAGGTCAGCGTGAAGAAGCTCGGCACCGAGATCTGCGTCGGCTGTCACCGCGGCTTCCTGTCGCCCGACATGGGCGACGGCATGCCCGTGCACCTGTCGGGGCTCGACGAGCCCGGCGCCTGGCGGTCGAGCGCGTGGGCCGGCAACGGCACGGGCCGCGTCGACAAGGTCGACCAGAAGACGTGCATCGATTGCCACATGGAGCGCGAGCCCGCGAGCGCGAACGAGTATGGCGCGAAGCACGGCACGATCGCGTCGCACCGGTTCCTGGGCGGCCACACGTGGATGGCGGCGATGCGCGGCGACGCCGACCACCTGCGGCGGCTGCAGGCCAAGCTCGCGGGCATCGCGTCGATCGACGTCGAGCCGGCGCCGGGCGCCGCGAACAGCTTCGACGTCGTCGTGCGCAACCTGCTCGTCGGCCACCGGTTCCCCGGCGGCGTGCTCGACATCCAGGACACGTGGATCGAGGTCGAGGTGCTCGATGCGGCCGGCAAGCGGATCGCCGAGTCGGGCCTTACCCACGCGACCGACATGAACGACGACGACACGCACGTGCTGCGCACGCTCGTCGTCGACGATCAGGGCCGCGTGCTCGAGCACCACGAGCTGGCGCGCTTCCGCACGCAGATCCAGACCCAGACGCTCGCGGCGCGCGAGGCGCAGGTGATCCGCTACCAGCTGCCGCCCGGCGCCGGCACGCCGGCGACCGTGATCGCGCGGCTGCGCCACCGCAGCCGCACGCTCGCGATGCAGGACGAGGTGTGCCGCGGCGCGCGCACCGAGCAGGGCAGGGCGTTCATCGCCGGCGCGCGCGGCACGCGCGACGTCGAGCTCGATCCGTGCCGGCCGCAGCCGATCACGCTGATCGCCCAGACGCGCTACGCGGTCGGCGCGCCGACGTCGTGGGAGCACCAGTACGAGCACGGGATGGCGCTCGTCAGCACCGTCAGCGAGCGGCTCGACGAGGCGAAGACCGTGCTCGAGCACGCGCTGCCGCTCGCGCCCGACGACCGCGCGCGCGCGATGATCATCGTGCAGCTCGCCGAGGTGTCCGCGAAGCAGGGCCGCGCCGGCGACGCGCTCGCGCAGGTCGCGCAGGCTCGCGCGCTGTTGCCCGCGCCCGGCCCGCCCGTGCTCGACGCGATCGCGGCCGACGCGCTGATGCGCGTGTGGCGCTGGCAGGACGCGATCGCACCGGCGCGCGCGGCCGCCGAGAAGGCGAAGGGCAACGCGACCGCGTGGATGCTGCTCGCGCGCTGCTACGGCTCGGTCGCAGACGACAACGACGCGCTCGCCGCCGCGACCACCGGCCTCGAGCTGTCGCCGCGCGACTCCGACCTGTTGCGCAGCCAGGCGACCGCGCTCGCCGCGCTCCACCGCCCCGAGGCCGATGCCGCGCTCGCCGCGTACGATCGGTTCCGATCGCCGGACGCGTCGGCCGAGCTGCGCATCTCGTGTGCGTCGGACTCGCCGCGCTGTGCACGCGAGCGCGAGCAGGGGCACACGCACCTGTTGCACGCGGTCCGTTAGCGCGCCGCGCGCGCGTGGGCTCCCCGCGCAGCTAGGGTAGAGTGGGCGCGATGCTGTTCGAGCAGATCCGTTCTGGCGGATGCCTGTCCTACCTGATCGGCGACGACGACACGTGCGCTGCGATGCTCGTCGATCCGCACCTCGAGCAGATCGATCGCTACGCTGCGCTCGCCGCCGAGCGCGGCATGCGCATCCACTACATCACCGAGACCCACACCCACGCCGACCACTTCGCCCCCGCGCGCGAGCTCGCGCGCCAGCTCGGCGCGCGCGTGGTCATGCACCGGCTCAGCGCGGCGCCGTTCGTCGACGTCCGCGTCGACGACGGCGAGACGCTCGTCGTCGGCAGGCTGCGCGTCCGCGTGCTCCACACGCCCGGCCACACCGAGGACTCGACGTGCCTCGTGCTGCCCGATCGCGTGCTCACCGGAGACACCTTGCTGATCGGCGGTACCGGCCGCACCGACCTGCCGACCGGCGATCCCGACGCGCTGTACGACAGCCTGTTCGGCAAGCTGCTCCGGCTCGACGACACGATGAAGGTGTACCCGGCGCACGACTACAAGGACCGCTCGAGCTCGACGATCGGCGCCGAGAAGATCAGCAACGTGCGCCTGCAAAAGACGGAGCGCGGCGAGTTCGTCGCGCTCATGAAGGGTCTCGACCTCAAGATGCCCGATCACCTGACCGAGGCGCTGCGCACGAACCGCTCGGGCGGCAAGACCGTCGCGCAGCTGCTCGCCGAGGCGTCGCGCGCGATCGCGTTCGTCAGCATGGACGAGGCGCGCGCCCGCCTGGGCCATGGCGACTTCGTGCTCCTCGACGTCCGCGAGAAGGAGGCGTTCGACGCCGGCCACCTGCCGGGCGCACGCCACCTGCCGCGCGGCCAGCTCGAGCTGCGCGTCGACAAGGAGCTGCCCGATCCGGGCGCGCGCATCCTGACGTACTGCCAGTTCGGGAGGATCTCGACGCTCGCCGCGTCGACGCTGAGGACGATGGGCTACGCGCGCGCGGTGGCGCTCGATGGTGGGTACGAGGCGTGGTGCAAGGCGGGGTACCCCACCGAGAAGCAGAAGAATAGGGAATAGAGAACAGCGAACCGAGACGTCTGAATGTCCGGAAATTCGAACCTCTCGGTTCTCTGTTGCCTATTCCCTATTGAGCCTACCAGTAGGTGAGCTCGGCTGATGCGCGCGGTCGCTCGCGCTGCTAGGGATCGTGACCGCCCAGCTCGGCACCGCTGAGGCATGATCGGGCCGTGCGGTCCGTGCTCGTGGTGCCTCTAGTCGCGGCGTGCAGCACTCCGGGCGTGCTCGAGGCGCGCAAGCTGCCGGACAGCGCGGTCGCCGACGCGCAGGCGGTGGTCGAGGCGAACAACGCGTTCGCGTGCGACCTCTACGCCGTGCTGCGCGCCGATCCCGCAGCACCGGCGAACTTCTTCCTGTCGCCGTTCAGCCTCTCGACCTCGCTCGCGATGATCGATGCTGGCGCTGCAGGCGACACCGACGCGCAGCTGCGGGCCGCGCTCCACGAGACCGGCACGAGCGCTCAGGTCGCCGACGGCTATCACGCGCTGCTCGCGAGCCTCGCGACCGGCACGCGCTACGGCGGCTACACGCTGCAGACCGCGGATCGCCTGTTCGGCCAGCAGGGCTTTCCTTTCCAGCCGGGCTACCTGAAGCTCACGAAGGACGACTACGGCGCAGAGCTGATGCCGGTCGACTTCGCCGGCGATCCGGTAGGCGCGACGTCGGCGATCGACGACTAGGTCGCGCAGCAGACCGGCGGGCTGATCCCGGAGCTGTTCGCACCGGGCTCGCTCGGCACCGACACGCGCCTGGTCGCGGCGAACGCGATCGACTTCAAGGGCACGTGGGAGCTGCTGTTCGAGCCCGCGATCGCGGGGACGTTCGAGCGCACCGACGGCACGACCGAGAGCGTGCCGCTGATGACGAAGCACGACGCGATCGACGTCTATTACAGCGGCGACGCCGAGATCGGCGTGCTGCCGTTCTCCGGCCGCGACGTCGCGATGCTCGTGATCCTCCCCAGTCGGTTCGACGGGCTGCCCGCGCTCGAGGGCCGGCTCACGGCGCCGAACTTCGCCGCGTGGCTGGCAGGCCCGCCCCTCTTCCACGGCGAGAAGCTGGAGGTCAGCCTGCCGAAGTTCGCGGTCACCAGCACGCTCGATCTCGCGGCGGTGCTCGCGACCCTCGGTGTCACCGACGCGTTCGATCCGTCGATCGCCGACTTCTCCGGCATCGACGGTGATCGCGATCTCGTCCTCGACCAGGTCCGCCATCAGGCGACGATCACCGTCGACGAGCAGGGCGCCGAGGCGGTCGCGGCGACCGGCAGTACCGTCACCGTGGTGCTGGACCCGCCGCCGTTCACCGCCGACCACCCGTTCGTGTTCGTCATCTACGACGAGGTCACCGGCGCGATCTTGTTCATGGGCCGCGTCACCGATCCGGCGATGTGAGCGCTACTGATTCGCGACGTGCTTCGTGTACGCGTCCGCGTTCATCAGCGCGTCGACCTCGGCCTTGTCCGTGGCCTCGATCTCGATCATCCACCCGTTGCCGTACGGGTCCGCGTTGACGTCCTCGGGCGCGTCCTTGAGCTTGGCGTTCACGGCCGTGACCTTGCCGCTCACCGGCGCGTAGAGATCGCTGACACTCTTGACGCTCTCGATCGTGCCGAAGCGCTGGCCCTTGGTGACGGTGTCGCCAGCCTTGGGCAGATCGACGAGCGTGATGTCGCCGAGCTGGTCGACGGCGAACTGGGTGATGCCGACCCGCCAGGATGCGCCCTGCGCGCGCAGCCATTCGTGGTCGTCGGTGTAGCGGAGGTCGTTCGGGAACGTGCTCATGGAGTGCTCACTTCGCTCGCTTGTAGAACTTGCCGGAAACCACCGTCGCCGCCACGTCCTTGCCGCGGCAATCGATCTGGATCTGACCACCCGGCGCCGCGTTCGCGACCGGCACGTATGCGAGGCCGATCGCGCCGCCGACGCAGATGCCGGGGCCGCCGCTCGTCACGGTGCCGATCACCGCCTCCTCGCCCTTGCCGCGGCTGCGATCGACGACCGCGTAGCCGTGGCGGGCGATCGCGCGCGCGGCCTCGGCGATCTTGAAGCCGACGAGCTGGCGCTCGAGCCCGCGCGCCTTCTGCGCGCGCAGCGCGTCCGCGCCGAGGAAGTTGCGTCCCTCGAGCTTCACGGCCCAGCCGAGACCGGCCTCGAGCGGCGTGTGATCGTCGTCGATGTCGTTGCCGTAGAGCGGCAGCTTCGACTCGAGGCGCAGCGTGTCGCGCGCGCCCAGGCCGATCGGGAGACCGCCGAGCGGAGTCGCCGCCGCGAGCAACGCCGCCCACAGCTTCGGCGCGTCGTGGTTGCCGCACGCGAGCTCGAAGCCGTCCTCGCCGGTGTAGCCGGTGCGCGCGGCGATGCACGCCACGCCGGCGACCTCGGTGTCGGCGAACGTGAAGCTCGGCAGCTGCGCGAGCCTGCCGCCGGCCAGCCCGTCGACCACGCCGGCCGCCTTCGGGCCCTGCACCGCGATCAGCGCGGTCTGGTCGGAGACGTCGACGACGTCGCAGCGGGTCGACGCGTGCTCGCGGAACCACTCGAGGTCCTTTGCGGTGTTCGACGCGTTGACGATCACGAAGAACTCGTCGTCGCCGCGCTTGTAGAAGATGCAGTCGTCGACGATGCCGCCGCTCGGCCGGCACAGCAGCGTGTACACCGCCTTGCCGACCGGCGCCGACTCGACCGCGTTCGACGCGAGCTTGGCGACGACCTCGCGCGCGCCGGGGCCGCGCAGGTACGCCTCGCCCATGTGCGAGACGTCGAACAGGCCGACCGACTCGCGGACCGTCTTGTGCTCCTTGATCGTGCCGGCGGGGTACGACACCGGCATGTCCCAGCCGCCGAAGTCGATCAGCTTCGCGCCGAGCTGGCGATGCGCGTCGTAGAGCGGCGTCCTCTTGCGTTCCACGCGCGGAACTTACAACGTGGTCGGATAATTCGCCACGCCGTCGGCTGCGACCGTCGCCTCGCGGGCATCTCGTGGCGTACGGCCGGTTCTCGCTCGACGTCGTGATGAATTATCCGACCAACACGTGCTCGCGGACGACCGCCGGGTCGCGCGTCCTGCCGCCGAGCTCGAAATGCGCGCGATGGCGCGCCTCGAGCCGGCGGTGCTCGCGCCAGCCGAGCCCGGAGCGCCTGTACACGGTGACGCGCGCGTCGCCGATCTCGGTGTTCGCGCAGTAGACGTGCGTGCCGTCGGGATCCTCGTACGGCGCCATCACGAACGCCTCCGGCGGCGCGGTCATCTCGCCCTCGATCTTGACGGTCGGCGACCACGCCGAGAACGTGACGCGGCCGGCTCCCCACTTCGCGCGGTGCGCCGCGACGTGGCGTAACTGGTTCAGGTGGTGGCGCTCGCCGTCGAGATCGAGCACGACGAGCGCCATCGGCGGCAGCACGCGGCCGCGTCGCTCGAGGCGCGTGCCGAGCAGCTCGAGCACGCCGTCGGGCGCGCCGGCGAATTCGGCGCAGCGGCCCCACACCCACGAGTACGCGTGCTTCTTGCCCCACAGGTGGGTCTGGCCGGCGATCGCCCGGTCGAACGCGAGCCGCTCGCCGTCGACGACGAGCGAGCCGGAGAGCGGCACGCGCGGGTTCGGCGACAGCACGGTCGTCTCGCCGAGCCCGCCGCGCGCGTACATCACGTCGGGCAGCTGGCGCAGCACGTAGCTCGACGGATCCCAGCGCAGGTTCCACTCGACCTGGTGGCCGCCGCCGGCGACCGCGCCGATCGCGTGATCGTGGCCGAGCCGCGCGCCGCCGATCGCGAGCGCGAACGGCTCGCAGGCCGCGTCGACCTGCGAGAACCGCTTGTGAATGCCGAACGTGCGGTCGGGCGCGCGCGGATCGAAGCGCGCGAACCACAGCTCGCCGCGCGCGGTGCCGTCGTGCAGCGGCGCCTCGGTGATGTAGCGCAGCCAGAAGCCCTGGTCGGTGCCGGGATCGTTCCACGTCACGTACCAGACCTCGTACACGCCCTGCTTCGCCGCATCCCAGTGGCGCTGGTTGTCTTGCTCGCTCACGCGGTGATCTCCTTTGCCGGCCGCCCCATGATCCGGCGCGCGAGCCACGACGCGAACCGCCGCGGTACGAGCCGGACGCCCCAGCACGACAGCTTGTTGAGGATCCCGGGGATCGCGATGCGCTTCCTGCGCGCCATCGCGCGCACGCCGTGCCGCGCGACCGCCTCGGCCGACAGCATCGAGCTGCGCGCGAGCCAGCCGTAGTTGCCGGCGCCCGCGATCGCGTGGAACTCGGTGCGCGTGCCGCCCGGGCACAGGCAGGTCGCCGACACGCCGCTGCCGGCGAGCTCGTCGTGGAGCGCCTCGGTGAAGTCGCGGACGAACGCCTTGCTCGCCGCGTAGAGCGCCATGTTCGGCACCGCCTGGTACGCGCCGATCGACGAGATGTTGAGCACGTAGCCGCGCGGCCGGCGCTGCGCGAGGAACCTGCGCGCGAGCTCGACGAGCGAGGCCATGTTGAGCTGGATCATCTCGGCGTCGCGCGCCCACTCCGACTCCGCGAACGGCGCGAGCGCGCCGAACCCGGCGTTGTTGACGAGGATGTCGATCGGTCCTGCCGCGGTCGCGGCCGCCCACACCTGCTCGGCGCCGCCCGGCTTGCCGAGGTCGCCGACGACGAGCTCGCCGCCGCCGCACGCCTCGGCGGTCTGCTTCAGCGCCTCGGCGCGCCGCGCCGTGAGCACGAGCTCGACGCCGGCGCTCGCGAGCTCGCGCGCGATCGCCGCGCCGATGCCGCTCGACGCGCCGGTCACCAGCGCGCGCAATCCGCGGAGCTCGTCCATGCAGTAAGATCTACCAATGCAGAGGGTCATCTTGATAGTGGCGATGGTGGCGGCGTGCGGGCCATCGGCATCGGAGGTCAAGACCGCGAAGACCACCACGTACAACGCGGATCCGCAGGTGATCCTGAAGGCCGCGATGCAGGCGGCCGAGGCCGAGCACTACAAGCTCGGCGAGATCGATCAGGAGAACACGAGATTCGCGACGGTGCCGAAGTACTTCACCAGGGAAGGTAGCGAGAGGACGCCCGGTGCCGGCGACTACGTCCAGCTCGGCGACCGCGCCGTCAGCGTGACATTCATCGTCACGGTCAGCGGGACGCCGCCGATCGTCGCGGTCGACGTCACCCCGAAGACGTTCCAGGTGCTGGCAGGCAGCCCGCAGCCGCGCGAGCTCAAGCCCGACGATCCGAATTTGCCCGGCTTCGTCACCGGCCGCGTCGACGAGCTGTCGCTCGCGATCTACCAGCGCGCGAAGCCATATGCGCTGGCATCGTCCGCGGTGAAGTAGTACGACTCGCGCATGCGGAATCTCCATCTCGGCGCCCTGGCCATCGCCGCCTTGCTGGTGGCCTGCGGCGGCTCCTCGGGCGAGGTCAAGGCCGCGCGCTCGGCCCACTACAAGGGCGACAAGGTCGCCATCTTCAACGCGGCGAAGGCCGCGGTGCAGGCGAAGTACCCGATCGAGAAGTCCGACGAGAACGCGCTGATCTTCTCGACGATCGGACGCTGGTACACGCACGAGGGGCTGACCGCCTCCGAGCGCATGGAGGACATCCGCGATGTCCCCGACCTGAGCATCCACATCGCGTTCGTCGTCGCGGTGCGCCCCGACGGCGACGCGTACGTCGTCGACATCAAGCCGAAGTGGTACCGCTTTCACGCCGGCACGCCGGCGCCCGAGCCGCTGTCCGAGGACGACATGAGCGTCGAGGGCTTCGCGCACGGCAAGCTCGAGGCGCTCGCGGTCGACATCCACGACGCGCTCAAGCCGTACGAGGTCCAGTCGGTGCCGGCCCAGGTGCCCGCGGGTCCCGGCGCGACGCCCGCCGCCGGCCCGGCCGCGCCCGCCGCGCCCGCCGCGCCCGCCGGCTCGGCCGCGCCCGCGCCCGCGCCGCAGTGAGCGACGACGAGGTCGAGTCGCTGATCATCGACGGCGACGAGCGCGCCGGCGAGGGAGGCTTCCTCGCGATCCGTCGGCTCCGCCTGCGCAACCGGCGCCGCGACGGCAGCGCGTCGCCGCCGTACCTGTGCGACGCGATCGTGCGGCCGTACGGCCAGGACGCGGTCGTCGTCGCGATCTACGCGCGCGAGGCGGGCGGTCTGCGGGTGCTCGTGCGCGAGGGCCTGCGCCCGGCGCTCGCGCTCGCGCGCGATCCGCAGCGCGCGCCGCTGCCCGAGGCGCCGCAGCCGCTGCTGCTCACCGAGCTGGTCGCCGGCATCGTCGAACAGGGCGATCACGGCGAGGCCGGGCTACGCGCGCGCGCCGCGCACGAGGTCCACGAGGAGGCCGGGTTCGTCGTCGATCCCGCGCACGTCGTGCTGCTCGGCGCCGGCATGTACCCGTCGCCGGGCTGCATGGTCGAGAAGTTCTACTTCGCTGCTGCCGAGGTCGATCCGCGCGCGCAGCAGCCACTGGCCGGCGACGGCTCGCCGATGGAGGAGGGCGCGCGCACCCGCTGGCTCGCGCTCGACGACGCGATCGCCGCCTGCGTGCGCGGCGACATCTGCGATCTCAAGACCGAGCTCGGGCTGCGCCGCCTGCGCGACTACCTCGCGAGCTGAGCGAGCTCGTCGGCGGACGGCGCGCGGCCGGGTTCGCCTATTCGCCGTCGCCGGGGTTCGACGGCCGCGGCGGCGGCTCGTTCTTGCCGTCGGCCTTCGCGTACTCGTCGAGCTTGCGGTAGAGCGTCTTGCGATCGAGGCCGAGCCGCTGCGCGGCGCGCGTCTTGTTGCCGGCCTCGTCCTCGAGCACGCGCTCGATGAACTCGCGCTCGAGCTCGGCGAGCGTCATCCGGCGCGCGACCGCGGCGCCGAGGAAGTCGGCGGGCCGGCGCTCGCGCACGTGAGGCGGCAGGTCGTCGTCGGCGATCAGCTCGCCCTGGCACAGCGCGACGCCGCGCTCGAGCACGTTCATCAGCTCGCGCACGTTGCCGGGCCAGTGGTACGCGAGCAGCAGGTGCTGCGCCTCCGGCGACAGCCGCATCTTGCGCGGCGGGCTCTGCTTCGCGCCGAGCTGCGCGAGCACGTGCTCGGCGAGCGGCACGATGTCCTCGGGGCGCGACCGCAGCGGTGGCAGATCGATGTTGATGACGTTGAGGCGGTAGTAGAGGTCCTCGCGGAAGCTGCCGTCGGCGAGCATCGCCTCGAGGTTCTTGTTCGTCGCCGCGATCACGCGGACGTCGACGCGCGTGTTCTTGGTCGCGCCGAGCGGGCGCACCTCGTCCTCCGCGAGCACGCGGAGCAGCTTCGCCTGCAGCGGCAGCGCCAGCTCGCCGATCTCGTCGAGGAAGATCGTGCCGCCGTCGGCCTCGACGAACAGGCCCGGCTTGTCGGCGCGCGCGTCGGTGAACGCGCCCTTCTTGTGGCCGAACAGCTCGCTCTCGATCA
>JBLMXA010000986.1:0-2553 GCA_050257515.1 Acidobacteriota bacterium
GATCTTCTTTCGAAGATCGTCTTGGCGTCTGTCTTGGCGTGCTCGGCGCCTTGGCGGCTTATTTCTGCTCGAGTGCCGCGAGCAGCGCGCGGAAGCCGAGGGTGGCGCAGGTGCGACGCGAGCGGGCGGCGCGCACGCCGGCGAACGCGGCGAGCTCGCCGAGGACCGGAGGAATCGGCGCACCGGGCGGGCCGCGGACGAGCTGCTCGAGCTCGGCGGCGAGCGCGCGGAGGTCGGCGATGCTCGCGTTCGCGGCACGCGTGGTCACCATCGAGGCGCCCGCGCGGGCGAGCGCGCAGCCGTGGGCCTCGAACGCGGCCGCGCGTACGATGTCGCCGTCGACGATCGCGCGCATCGTCACGACGTCGCCGCACAGCGGGTTGTCGACGGTCGCCTCGTGGGTCGCGCCGGCGAGCGGACCGCAGTTGCGCGGCGCGCGATCGTGGTCGAGGATGACCGCCCGGTAGAGATCGGTCACGGGAACACCTCGCGCACCTTCGCGAGCGCGGCGGCGAGCTGCGCGACGTCGTCATCGCCCGAGTAGCACGCGACCGACGCCCGCGCGCTGGCGTCGACGCCGAACCGCCGGTGCAGCGGCTGCGCGCAGTGATGGCCGCTGCGCACCGCGACGCCCTCGCCGTCGCAGATCGTCGCGACGTCGTGCGCGTGCACGCGCGGCATCACGAACGACACCACGCCGAGCTCGGGCGTGCCGAGGATGCGCGCGCCGGCCGCGGCGATCACGTCGACGAGGCGCGCGTGGATGCGCGGCTCGTCGCTGCGATCGACGGTCCCCAGGTAGCGCACCGCTGCGGCGAGCCCGGCGATGCCGGAGATGTTCGGCGTGCCGGCCTCGAACCGCGCCGGCGGCTCGCGATAGCGCGCCGACTGCAGCTCGACCGACGCGATCATCCCTCCCCCTCCCTGCCATGGCGGCATCGCGGCCAGCAGCTCGGCGCGGCCCCACAGCACGCCGGTGCCGGGCGGCCCGTACATCTTGTGCGCCGAGAACGCGTAGAAGTCGCAGCCGAGCGCGCGCACGTCGATCGGCAGGTGCGCGACCGCCTGCGCGCCGTCGACGACGACCACCGCGCCGGCGGCGTGAGCGCGGCGCGCGAGCTCGGCGATCGGCGCGACCGTGCCGAGCACGTTCGAGACGTGAGCGACCGCGACGAGCTTCGCGCCGGCGAGCGACACGCGATCGAAGTCGATGCGGCCGGCGTCGTCGACGGAAGCGATCCGGAGCTCGGCGCCGCGCTCGGCGCACAGCATCTGCCACGGCACGAGGTTCGAATGGTGCTCGAGCTCGGTCGCGACGATCGCGTCGCCCGGGCCGACGTTCGCGCGTCCCCACGCCTGCGCGACGAGGTTGAGCGACGCCGTCGTGCCGCTCGTGAACACGATCTCGTGCGGATCCGCGCCGAGCCACGCCGCGACGTCGGCGCGCGCGCCGTCGCAGGCGAGCGCCGCGGCCTCCGCGAGCGCGTGCACCGAGCGGTGCGGGTTGCCCGCGTCGTGCGTGGCGACGTGCGTCACCGCGTCGATCACGGCCTGCGGCTTGAGCGACGTCGCCGCGCTGTCGAGGTACGCGAGGCGGTGGCCATGGATGTGCACGGCGAGCGCCGGAAAGTCGCGACGGCGCGCTGCGAGGTCGGTGGCCACGCGCTAGGCTCTACCACGAATGGCGCACGAGCTCGACGAGGTGCTCGCCCAGGCGGCGGCGTGGAAGCGCGGCGGGCTCGGCGTCGCGCTCGCGACCGTCGTGCGCACGTGGGGCAGCTCGCCGCGGCCCGCCGGCAGCAAGCTGTGCGTCAACGAGCGCGGCGAGTTCGTCGGCTCGGTGTCGGGCGGCTGCATCGAGGCGGCGGTGATCACCGAGGCGCTCGAGGTCATGCGCGGCGGTCCGCCTCGCGTGCTCGACTTCGGCGTCTCCGACGAGACCGCGTGGAGCGTCGGCCTCGCATGCGGCGGCAAGGTCGAGGTCCTCGTCGAGGCGGTCGAGTGAAGCTCGCGCTGCTCGACGAGCTGCGCGCGGCACGCGCCGCGGCCCGGCCGGTCGCGCTGCTGACGTGGCTCGACGGTAGCGACCAGCGCCTCGTCGCCGCGGACAGCGCGCCGCGCGAGCTCGCCTCCGCGGTCGCCGACGCGCTGCGCTCCGATCGCGCGATCGTCGACGGCGGCGTGCTCGTCGAGCCCCACAACCCGCCGCTGCGGCTGATCGTCGTCGGCGCGGTCCACGTCGCCGAGCCGCTCGCGCAGATGGCGGCGCTCGCCGGGTTCGCGGTCACGATCGTCGATCCGCGGCGCGCGTGGGCGACTCCCGCGCGGTTCCCCGGCCAGACGCTCGTCGCCGCGTGGCCGGATGCCGCGCTCGAGCAGCTCGCGCCCGACGCGCGCACCGCGGTCGTCACGCTGACGCACGATCCGAAGCTCGACGATCCGGCGCTGATCGTCGCGCTGCGCTCGCCCGCGTTCTACATCGGCTGCCTCGGCTCGAAGAAGACCCACGCCGCGCGACGCGAGCGCCTCGCCGGGGCGGGCTGCACCGGGCTC
>JBLMXA010000987.1:0-6468 GCA_050257515.1 Acidobacteriota bacterium
GTGGGTGAGCTCGGCGCCGGTGGGCACGGTGTTGGTGTTGCCGGTCAGCAGCGGGCCGTACGTGGCGTCGAAGTGCGTCCAGCTGTTCGGCTGAGGCGGCGCGTAGACCGCGCTCGCGAGCGACACGTGATAGTCGAGGAACATGTTCACCTCGGCGATGTGCGTCAGCTCGGTCCCGCGATCGGCGTTGCCCGCCGCGCCGGGGTACGCGCCGCACGCCGAGTAGCTGCCGTACGCCTGCACGCACAGGCCGTCCCACGACAGGCCGAAGCCCGAGCGCAGCGTCGACGTCGGCGGCAGCGTGAAGTCCCACACCGCGAGCCGCACCGGCAACGTCGCGACGGTGCCGCCATCGTCGGTCACCGTGACGGTGCCGGTGTAGTAGCCGCTCGGCGCGTCGGTGGGAACCTCGATGTCGATCCACGCGCTGCGCGTCTCGCCGGACGGGATCGCGACCGGAAACGCGTCACGCGCCTCGTGCACGTATGGATCGATCGACGGGATCAGCGCATCGGGCACCATCCCGGCGGTGCCGTTCGCGTCGGACAGCGTCGTGATGGCGAGGTACGCCTCGCGCGACACGAGCAGGTGCGACGCGTCGATGCGCGCGCCCGAGCAGCCGTCGACGAGCTCGCTGATCGTGACGCTGATGTTCTGCGGCGCGCCGGACGCGTTCTGCACGTGGACCTGCACGCTCTCGGTCTCGTTCTTCGCGGCGTGCAGATCGGCCCAGTGCTCCGCACCTGGTGACGCCGTCGGTTGCACCTTGTGCATGCCGTCGGTCATCCACACGTTCGCCGGATAGTGCGACGCATCGGTGTCGAGCGGCGGCGCGAGCTGCGCCGCGAGCGGATCGCCGGCCGCGCACGCGCCGGCGGGCGCATCGGCACCGCCGCCCGTCGTGCCGCCGCCGCCGCCGCCGCCCGGAGTGCCATGGCATGCCGCGAGCGCGGCGATCAACATCATCGCGAGATGGTCCCTCATCGCTGCGAGACTATCGTAGCGATCGCGCCGCTCCTCCCGCGCGAGCATGCATTGTCTGCGCTCGGCACGCTGCTTAAGGCGCGTCCCGAGCTCGGCCGCGGCTGCGCCGGACGAAGTCGTCGATCAGCTCCCGCGCGATCGACAGCCGCGGCGGCACCGGCGGCAACGCGTCGGGCGCGTACCAGCCGGCCTCGGCGAGCTCGCTCGCGTCGACGACGAGCTCGCCGCTCGCCCACCGCGCGGTGAACCCGATCATCAGCGAGCCCGTGAACGGCCACGGCTGGCTGCCGAAGTAGCGGATGTCGGCGATCGCGATGCCGGCCTCCTCGGCGACCTCGCGCGCGACCGCCTGCTCGAGCGTCTCGCCGACCTCGACGAAGCCGGCGAGCGTGCTGAAGAACGGCAGCGGGAAGCGCGCGTTGCGGCCGAGCAGCGCCCTGCCGTCGCGCTCGACCAGCATGATCACGGCCGGCGACAGTCGAGGGTACGCGCCGTGGCGGCACGCGGTGCACGAGCGGACGCGCTCGGAGGAGGAGCGCGCGGTCGGCGCGCCGCAGCGGCCGCAGAACCGGTGGTCGCGATCCCACGCGGTGAGTCCGAGCGCGCGGCCGGCGATCGCGAACTCCTCGTCGGCGAGCACGCCGAACAGCGCGCGCAGCGCGACCGGCTCGCTGCCGGCGACCGGAGGCTCGCCCGTGGCGAGCGCGAAGCACGGCTCGCCGTCGAGCTCGCCGAGGTAGAGCGCGTCGCCCGCGGGCCCGACCGGCACGCGCGCGGAGGCGCCATCGCGCACGACGAACAGCGACTGCCCGCTGACCGCGTAGAGCCGGCCGTCGGTCGCGGGAGGTGAGACGCCGGGCCGGAACACCATGCCAACGTAGCGTAGCGCGCGTCACCGCAAGAAGTAGCCCGACACGCCGAACGCCGCGCCGATCGCGGCGACCAGGATGCCGAACCAGAACACGTACGCGCGATCGACGAGCAGCGTCACCGACACGAGCACGAGCGCGAGCGTCAGCGTGCGGATGCCCATGTCGTAGCGATCGGTCTGCCGGTGGTGGTGATCGGCATCGCGCTCGGTCAGGTAGACGCGGCGATCGAGCGCCTGGATGCGCTGGAACACGAGGTTGTTGTCTTCGTCCAGCTGGCGAACCCGCTGCTCGTACTCGCGGTGGTGGAAGCGCGCGAGCCGGCGGCGCGCGTCGTCCTGCGGCAGCGACAGCACCTCGCGTGCGAGCTGGTCCTCGGCCTCGATGAACCCGCTGCGCTGCGCGGTCTTCGTCTGGTACAGCGACCACTCGGTCGCCGCGTCGTTCTTGCTCTGCTGGACGACCAGCTTGTCGGACGACTCGTCGGAGTCCGACTGCGCGCGCACGAAGCCGAGGAACGACACCATCATCGTCAGCAGCAGCGCCGCGACCGACACCCGCTTGCTGAGCGCCGTCTTGTGCGCGGCATCGGCCTCGGCGAGCGCGTGCTCGGCCTTGCGCTCGGCCTCCATGCGCGACAGCGCGCCCTCGATCGCGCGCTCGATCTCGTCGACCGAGGCGGACAGCCGGTCGGGGCTGATCGGCTCGTCGCTCACCTTGTCCTCGCTCATCGCGGCACCCCCTCGAGGACGGCGTCGCTCTCCCAGTCCTCGAGCTCCGGCGGCGGAGCCGAGGACGCCTCCGGGCGCGCCGGCGTGTGGTGGGTGATCGACGTCGCGAGCGGCTTCGCCGGTGGAGGCGCGCGGAGCACGTCGGCGATCGCGGTGTCGGTCGCCGGCGCGAGGCCGCCGCCGACGATCGTCGCCCACAGCTGCACGTACACCGAGCCGAGGCCCTGGTGGATCAGCCTGCGCCGCATCCGCTCGCCGTGCTGCTCCTGCGCGAGCCCGGCGGCGAAGATGTCGCTCATCCAGTCGAGCCGGAACCGCGACGCGCGCACCGCGACCACCTCGGGCTGAGTGGGCAGCATGCCGAGCGCCTCGCACAGGCGCGCGTGGATCTCGGGCCGCCACAGGAACTTCACCAGCTCGTACGCCTGGTCGGCGGCCTTCGCCTGCGCCGGCACCGCCCACACCCAGTCCTCGCGGAACGCGAAGCTCTCGTGCGTGCGGGCCGGGCGCCCCTTGGCATCGAGCGCGAGCGACGCGCCGCGCGGCATCGACGTGAACTCGAGGTCGGTGGGATCGTCGGCGTGCGCGACGGCGCCAGCGTGTGCGCCTCCGTGGAGATCGAACGCCTCCATCGAATCGATCGGCGCGAAGAAGATGTCGCCGTGCGCGAGCGCGTCGAGCACCGCCTCGTCGTCGAAGTCGCCGCCCATCATCTCCGGCGGGTACAACCCCTCCGCGCGGTACAGCGCCTCCCAACCGAAATAGTCGCGCGCCGGCTGCGCGTCGAACGCGCCGGCGGTCGCGTCGGTCGCGCCGTGGGCGTAGATCCCGCCGAGGATGTCGCGCTGCGCGTCGATCGAGTCGCCGGTGCGATGTGCCATGCGCGGGCGCGCGGGCAGCCCGCCGTAGCTGCGATGGGCCCAGTAGTACGCCATCACGAACAGGTCGTAGCTGTCCCACGAGCTCGGCGTCAGCTCGAGCTCGTAGCCGGCAGGCAGGCCGCGGCCGTTGACGCGCTTGAGCGCGGCGTCGATCTGCGGGCGCAGCACCGACCAGTGCAGCACCGCGTCGCGCACCTTCGAGGCGCGATACACGCCGACGTGGACGACGCGCATCTGGGGCAGGAAGAACTGCGTGCCGTTCGCGAGCCCGGACGCGAGCACGTCGTCGCCGAGCTCGTGGAAGTCGCTCGCGATCCGCCACGACGACACGACGCCGGAGAACGGTCGCACGAGCTTGCTCGCGACCGCATCGTCGACCTGCGTCACCGGCAGCGCGACCGCGACGACGTCCTTGCCTTGCTTGATCGCGTCGGCGGGCGCCGCCTGCAGCTGCTCCTCGTCGGCGACCGGCAACAGCTCGAGGTTCGCGTCGTGCTCGGCGTTGAAGTCGGCGAGCACGTTGCTCGTGAACCACTGCGCCTCGTCGTCGTCGAGCTGCATGATCACGTAGCGCTTCGGCCCGCGGCTCGGGTGCGGCGCGACCGGATAGAAGTTGACGATCGCGAAGAACCCGTCGACCAGCACGCCGGCCACCGCTGCTGCGATCATGACGATCTGGATCAGCCGGGGAGGGACTCGTATCACGGCGGACTACGGTGCCACGGATCTACACCTGGTGTGGTGGGGCAGGTGAAGCCGCGCGTTCACGGCGCGGTTGCCGAACGTTGCGAAATGCGTACGTGGCTTGCCGGGCACGCCGGATGCTCCAGATCGAGAGCATGAGCATCATGCGACGCATCTTAATGGTTTCGACACTCGCGCTCGGTCTGTCCGGCGGCGCGGCGTTCGCGGATCACGATCGCGGCGGTGGCTACTCGCATGGCGGAGGCTACGCGCGCGGCGGAGGCTACTCTCACGGCGAAGGCTACGCACGCGGTGGTGTCAGCGTGCGGCCGACGTATCGCGGCGGGTACGGCGGCTACCGCGGCAGCTACTATCGCGGTGGCTACTACGGCGGTGATTATCGCGGTAGCTGGGGCTATCGTCGGCCGATCTACATGCGCGCGCCGGTCATCCGCGAGCACTACTACAACTACTACCGGCAGCCGTCGCTGATCGTCGAGGACTACGGTCCGATGGACGGCTACGTGTGGATCCGCGGCCACTGGGCGTGGAGCGGGTACGAGTGGATCTGGCAGCCGGGCTATTTCCAGCCGGTGTACTGAGAACGTCTCAGTGCGCGGCGCGCTGCGCGAGCGCCGCGCGGGCGGGACGCTCGGCCACCTGCGGCGCGCGCGCGGGCGCGGTGGCCGGAGCCGCCTCGCGCGCGGCGAGCATGCGGTAGGCGGCGACCCAGCGGGACAGCGCGGTGCCGGACGACAGCACCGCGCACAGCACCATGGTGCCGCCGAGGACGGGCACGATCATCGAGCTCTCGGGATCGCCGCACTCGTACCACGCGGCGCCGAAGCAGCCGGCGGCGACGAGCACGATGCGCTCGGCGCGCTGCATGAGCCCGCCGGACAGCTCGAGCCCGAGGCCCTCGGCGCGCGCGCGGGTGTAGCTGACCATCATCGAGGCGCCGATCGCGCCGATCACGCCGAGCAGCCACGGCGAGTCGTGGAGGTACCAGGCAAAGCCGGCGAACACGAACAGCTCGCCCCAGCGATCGCTCACCGAGTCGAGCAGCGCGCCGGTCGCGGTCTGCTTGCCGGCGAGCCGCGCGACGCGGCCGTCGAGCACGTCGAGGATGCCGGCGAACGCGTAGAGCCACACCGCGTCGGCGAGGTAGCCCTCGGCCGCCGCGATGCCGGTGACGCCGCACAGCACCAGCGACCCGAGCGTGATCGCGTTCGGCGACACGTACTTGACCAGCACGCGCTCGATCGGGCCGAGCACCCACACGAGGAAGCCGGCCACGAACGGTCCGAACAGCTGGTTATGCTTGACGTTGCGGACCGTCGGACGCACCAGGCAGTACACGCCGAACGCGACCAGCATGGTCGCAGCGAGCACGAGCGCGGGCGAAAGCAAATAAAGCCGAGCCACGGTTACCTAGTCTTCGTGAGAGTTAACATGATGCAGAGAGCGGTCCAAGGCGAAAGGCTGGCAATAGGGTCAGCTGTGCGCCGCCGCCTCGGCGCCAGGCCAGCGTTTTCGCAGGATCGGCGTGATGAAAAAGCAGGCAACGCCGAGCGCCATGCCGGCGATGCAATCCGGCACCCAGTGGTGCCGCAGGTACACGGTCGATAGCCACAGCGACACCACGATCGGCAGGCACAGCCAGAAGAACAGCCGCGGCCGCCGCGGGAACACGCGGTGGCCGAACCTCCAGCCATAGAGCAGCGTCATCATCGCGATCGCGCAGTGCATGGACGGGAACGACGAGTGATCGCTCACCGGGTTCGCCGAGTCCCACGCGCCCTGCGACCACTCCCACAGCCCGAAGAACGACGTCAGCTGCGGCGGATCGAACCCGCCGTGGCGCAGCGGCTCGTAGAACCGCGGCGGGCCGGCCGGGAACAGGATGAAGAACAGAAACCCGATGCACATGTGGAGCACGACGCTCGTCGCGAGCTCGCGGAAGTCGGCGCGGTGGCCGCGCATCGACAGCATCGTCGCGAGGATCATCGGCAGGATGAAGTACATGCCGTAGGCGAGCGCGAACCAGTCGGTGAGCAGCGGGGTCGCGAAGTGCTTGCCGACCCACACGCTCGGCTCGATGCCGAACACCGTGACGTCGATCTTGTAGAGCGAGTCGTCGATCGGCACCTTGCGGATGAGCCCGGTGTACGCGTGCAAGTTCTCGAACAGCACGACGAGCAGGATCAGAGGGCCCCAGTCGCGCAGGATGCGGCGCGCGGCCTCGAAGAACTCGGCGCGAGCGTCGCCCTGGTCGAGCACGATCGCGCGCGCGCGATAGAGAAACCGGATCCCGACCAG
>JBLMXA010000988.1:0-5433 GCA_050257515.1 Acidobacteriota bacterium
CCGCGACTTCAAGCCCGACAACGTGCTCGTCGGCGGCGACGGCCGCGTGCGCGTGACGGACTTCGGCCTCGCGCGCTCGGTGATCGCGCCCGACGAGGGTGCGCGCGCCAAGCCCGAGACGAGCCCGCTGCACGCCGAGCTGACCGCGACCGGCACCGTGCTCGGCACGCCGCGCTACATGCCGCCCGAGCAGCTGACCGGCCCCGACATCGACGCGCGCAGCGATCAGTTCAGCTTCTGTGTCGCGCTGTACGAGGCGCTCTACGCCACGCACCCGCTGCCCGGCGCGACGAGCGTGACGATGCTCGAGAAGGGCGAGGACGCGCTGCCGCCGCCCGAAGGCACGCGCGTGCCGGCGGCGATCGGCCGCGCGGTGATGCGCGGGCTCGCGCGCGATCGCAGCAAGCGGTTCCCGGTGATGGCGGCGCTGATGTCCGAGCTCGTGCCGCCGCCGCAGCGCTCGCCGGTGCGCTACCTGTCGTTCGCCGCGATCGCGGTCGTGATCGTCGGCGGCGCGACCGCCGCGGTGATGACGCGGCCCGACGTGCCGGTGCAGCAGCCGCCCGACATCACCGAGATCAAGCCGCTCATGCAGGAGCTCGCCCAGCTGCGGGCCGAGCGCGACCGCCTCGAGTCCGAGCTCAAGCACATGATCGCGGAGCGGCAGACGACGCAGCAGGAGCTGCAGGACGTCAAGCAGCAGCTCGTCGAGCTCAACGATCAGTACAACAAGACGCTCGAGGATCTGACGAGGGTGCGCGCGCGCGAGGCGGCCGCGAAGAGGGGACCGCCGCCGGTGTCGAACGTCGACCTGCGCAACGCGCTCGCCTCGGCGCAGCACCCGCTCGAGGGCTGCTTCGACGAGTGGTGGACGCGGCCTCAGGATCCCACCGAGAAGCTGCCCAAGCCGCACGACGCGCAGCTGCTGGTGCGGCTGTCGGTGACGCCCGACGGCATCGGGCACGACGCGGCGGCGACCGGCGAGGTCGACGTCCAGCGCGACGGCTCGCTGACCGCGACGCACGGCGTGCTGTCGGACTGCGTCGAGGGCGCGATCTCGCGCGTCGAGTATCCGAAGAGCGCCGAGGCCCTCGACCTCGAGGTCCAGGTCGCGTGGACCGCTCCGGGGCAGGTCAACGCGAGCGGCCGGGTCGTCGGCCGCCACGAGGCCGCAGCGCGTCAGCTCGACTTGCAGTGAGCCTGTGACAAATCCTGCTGACGCTGGGAGCTTCGTATAGTATCCCGCTCCCTATGCTTCGTGGGTCCCTGTCGTCCTCGCTCGTGCCTCTCGTTTTCGGCGTGTTCGGCGCCGGCACCGCCGCGGCCGAGCCGTCGCCTGCTCCGAACATGGAGACGATCCCGACCGAGCTCGGCTCGCGCGTGACGGTCGTGACCCCGAACGACAGGTTCACCACGCCGCACGCGCAGATCTCGCCGTTTCTGTACCTCAACCGCTGCAAGAACAACTGCACGGTCAACGGCGCGAACGTCAACGACGCGCGCTCGCAGATGTCGACGATCCCCGGCCCGGGCTCGTACACGATCGGCGAGTTCGCGAACGTGTTCGGGCAGACCACGACCACCGCGACGACCGGCACGTGCCTCAACCCGGACGGCACGTCCTCGACGACGACCTGCACCGACGACGCCGGCTGCGCGTCGCTCGGCACCGGTGCGGTCTGCGACACCGCCGACTACGAGTGGGCGCAGGTCGTGCAGTGCATGAAGGAGGTGTACTCGCCGTACGCGATCACGGTGCAGGACACCGTGCCCGCCGGCGGCGTCTCGTACACCGAGGCGATCATCGCCGGCCAGCCGGGCGACATCGGGCTCGGCATGGACATCCTCGGCATCGCGCCGCTCGCCGGCGACTGCTCGGCGCAGGACAACGTGATCTCGTTCTCGTTCGCGAACCACCACGCCGCGCGGGACCGCGTCTTCAACATCTGCTGGACCGCCGCGCAGGAGACCGCGCACGCGTTCGGGCTCGACCACGAGTTCTCGTTCCCCGCCGGCGATCTCGGCGGCCCGATGCTGCCGGCCGGCGGCATGGGCACGGCGAGCGACGGGCTGTCGGCGTGCAACGACCCGATGACGTACAGCACGCTGTGCAGCGGCGAGAAGTTCTTCCGCAACGAGACCGCGCGCTGCGGCGAGTACATGTCGCGCGACTGCCGCTGCGGCGGCACGCAGAACTCGCACCAGAAGCTGATCAACGTGTTCGGTCAGGGCCAGTCGCTGATCCCGCCGCCGACGGTGTCGGTGACGCTGCCGACCGACGGCGCGACCGTGACGCCGAACTTCAACACCGTCGTCAATGCCGGGTCGCGGCGCGGCGTCGCCCGCGTCGAGCTGTGGCTCAACGGCTACAAGTGGAACAGCAAGATCGGCGTGCCGTTCTCGGATGGCGGTCAGCCGAACCCGGCGTCGTACTCGCTGGTCGCGCCGAACGGCGTGCCGAACGGCAACATGTTCCTCGTCGAGAAGGCGTACGACGACCTCGGCCTCGAGACCGATAGCCCGCCGATCACGATCCACCTCGGTGCGCCGTGCACCGACGACTCGGCGTGCGCGACCGGCCAGCACTGCAACACCGGCGCGGCGACCGCGACCGTGCCGACGGGCGGCTGCTACTGGGATCCGCCGACCGGCAACCTCGGCGACAAGTGCACGTTCAACCAGTTCTGTACGAGCGGCATCTGCCAGGGCAACGCGGGCGACATGATCTGCACGCAGGACTGCATCGTCGGCGTCAGCGACAGCTGCCCCGCCAAGTACGACTGCGTGATGACGACCGGCACCGTGGGCCTGTGCTTCCCGAGCACGGGTGGTGGCGGCTGCTGCAACGCCTCGACCGGCAACGGCGAGCTGCTCGCGCACTTCGGCTTCGCCGGCCTGGTGCTCGGGTTCGTCGTGCGCCGCCGCAAGGCCAAGCGCTGATGCGCCGGGCGCTGCTCGTCGCGGGCCTCCTCGCGACGGCCGGGTCGGCGCACGCCGACACGACCGCGAGCACGACCGTCGCCCAGCTGATGATCCTCGAGCCCGGCGACGCGAGCTACAAGCTGTTTCACGGCGCGATCTGGCTCGAGGCCGACAAGGCGAGCGTCAACTACCGGTGGGGCGGCGTGCAGTGCAAGGGCCGCGAGCTCGGCGACACGAGCATCCAGCTGCTGTTCGCCGCCTACCGCGCGGGAGATCTGGTGAAGCTCGAGTACGTGGTGTCCGACTACAAGGACAAGCAGTACCGCTGCATCACCGGGTTCACGATCGCGAAGAGCTAACCCAGACCCGAAGCTCCCGGTTCCGATTCACGGCTGGAATCCGGAATTCAATGGAGAAGCGGAACCGGAAGCGGAATCGAGAGCTACTTCGACGGCGCCGCGCTGCCCGAGCCCGCCGCCGGCGCCGCCGGGGCGGCTGGCGCGTTGCCGACCGCGATCTGCGCCGGGCCGATCAGATCGTGCGCGGCCTTCGCGCACTTGCCGATCAGATCGTTGTCGACGTTCGACGGGCCGCCGCGCACCTGGATGATGCACTTGGTGTCGTCGTCGAAGAACCGGAAGTTCTTCACGTCGTCGGCGCCGGTCGCGACGATCATGACGCAGGCCTGAAAGCCCTGCGAGTCGTCGACCTGCTTCTTCTCGTCGACGCACTTCTTGATGAACCGCTGCGCGTCCTCGATCGTCCAGCAGAACGTCGACACGTTGCAGATCTCGTCGCCCGGCAACACGCCGAGCCGGCCGTTCTTCTTGATCAGCGCCTTCTGCTCGGAGTCGCTCGGCCGCTTGCCGCCGCGCAGCAGCGAGCACGACGCCGCGGCATCGGGCTCGGACTTCGACTCCTGGACCGTGATCGGCTCGGTCTCGCCGAGCACCTGCTGGAACTTCTCGGGATCGATGACCTGCGAGCACGCCAGCTTCGCGCGCCCCGGAACCGGCGGCGTGATCTTCTTCGCCACACCGCCGCTCGCCTCCTTCTCCTTCTGCTCCTTCTCGGCGGCCTTCTTGGCCTCCTCGATGCCGGCGTTCTCGCCCTTGCTGCACGCGGGCATGGCGAGCGCCACTCCCAGGATGATCGCGATCGATCGCATGACGGCCACGAACCTAACACAGCTCGCGGTGGAAGCTTGCGGCAAGCCGCCCGCCCTGCGTGTATGTTCGTTGCATGGGGCAGCGATGTTCGATGTCGGCGGCGGTCTGCGTCGCACTCCTCGCGTCAGCGTGTGGCAAGGTGCCGGCGGCGAAATCCGATGCCGGCGGCAGCGGTAGCGACGGCAGCGGCAGCGACAGCGCGACGCCCGATGCGCCCTACGCCGACGTCGACGGCACCGTGCTCGACGTGTTCGGCCAGCCGCTCTCCGGCGCGAACGTTCGCATTGGCACGACCGTGGTCACGACCGCCGGTGACGGTCAGTTTCACTTCACGGCGATTGCCCCGACGTACGATCTCGACGTCGTGACGACCGAGACGAGCGGCCTCAAGCGCCTCACCGGCTACCGCGGGCTGACCACCCGCACGCCGCAGGTACAGGTGTTCGCGAGCGCGGTGCAGACGACGTCGATGTCGGGCTCGTTCTCCGGCGTCACGTTCCCCCTTCCGTCCGGCCAGCACATCACCCTGTCGGACACCGAGCAGTACTTCGGGTTCGACCAGCCGTCGCTGCCCGGCGGCGACGACATCATGTCGACGTCGTTCTCGGGCGCGACCGGCGTGTGGTTCGGAAAGCCCACGTTCCAGGGCACGGTGTGGGCGATCCGGTACACCGGCACCGTCGGAGGCGCGATCACCGCGTACACCGGCTACGCGCGGATCCCGCTGTCGATGACCGCCGGGACGCCCGCGACCGTCAACGGGATCTCGCTGAGCGCGCTGTCGACGGCGACGCTCGGCGGCACCGTCACGTCGATCCCCGCCGGTGCGGGGAACGCATCGGTCAGCGTCGCGCTCAAGCACGCCGCCGATCCGTTCGGGCACTTCATCGGCGGCTCCGTGACGACGACGGGCGCGTTCTCGCTGTCGGCGCCGAACGCCACCGGGAGCATCTCGGTCAACGTCGTCGCGTCGGCGGGCACGTCCTCCGCGGGCGTCACGACGTCGTACACCGTGTGGAAAGCCAACGTGCCGTCGACGACCACGAACGTGGCGCTCGCGTTCGGCACGGCGCCGACCTACGGCAATCCGGTGAGCGGCGCGACGGGCGTGAAGAGCGACGCGACGTTCTCGTGGTCGGCGGGTACGCCGGCCGGCGTCTACATGCTCGACATCACCTGCGCGGCGGGGGCCAACTACGCCGCGACGATCTTCACGACGGACACCTCGGTGGCGATGCCCGACACGACCGCGCTCGGCGCCACGTGGCCGGCGACGAAGACGTGCTCGTGGGCGATCGACTCCTACGGCATGGCCGCGACGGTCGACGCCGTCGCGGCCGCG
>JBLMXA010000989.1:0-5477 GCA_050257515.1 Acidobacteriota bacterium
GGTCACCGCCGACACGCCCTACCCGCGCATGGTCGTCGCCGGCGTCGACGGCATCCTCGCGACCGTGCGCGGCGACTGGACGCGCATGCGCGCCGCGCACGAGGACGGCGAGCGGATCTGCCGCCGCATCGGGCTCGAGCGGTCGTGGGAGGCGTCGTTCCTGCGCGCGTACTGGGCGCTCGGCGAGTACTACGCGGGCGAGCCGACGCGCGCGCTCGCGATGCTCGGCGAGCTCGCCGGCGCGAGCGACGATCTGATCTCGCGCGCGATGCTCGGCAGCTACCGCGGCCGCGCGCTCGTGCTCGACGGCAACCTGGCCGCGGCACGCGCGGTGCTCGGCGAGCTCGATGCCGCACCCGCGTCGCGCCGCGGGCTCGCCGCGATCTACCGCCAGGTGTTCGCCGGCGAGCTCGCGCTCGCCGAGGGCGACCACGCGCGCGCCCGCGCGATCGGCGACGAGCTCGCGCGCACCGCCCGCGCGCAGTGGCTGTCGGCGATGCCGACGGTGTCGGCGATGATCGACGTGCTGTGCGCGACCGCCGAGCTCGGCCTCGGCGAGGCCGCGCGCGCCCGCCGCCGGGCCCGCACGCTGTACCGGCGCGGCCGGCGCTCGTTCTACGCGGCGACCGCGCTCCGGCTGTGGGCGCAGGCGGAGGGCCAGCTCGGCCACCGCGCCGCCGCGCAGCAGGTGCTCGCGCGCGCGAGCGCCGTCGCCGCCGAGCGCGGCGGCAAGATCGATCGGCTCGCGATCGCGGCACTCGCCGGCGAGCGCGTCGACATGGGACCGCTCGCCGCGGCGGTCGCGTGGAGCACCGGCGGCGCGATCAGGGGGTAGAGATGACATCACCATCGGTCATCGTCATCGGCGGCGGCGTCGGCGGGCTCACCGCCGCGCACGAGCTCGCCGAGCGCGGGTTCTCCGTCGAGGTCTACGAGACGCGCGGCGCGTGGGGCGGCAAGGCGCGCAGCCAGCCGGTCGCCGGCACCGGCACCGCCGGCCGCCGCGACCTCCCCGGCGAGCACGGCTTCCGCTTCTACCCGCGCTTCTACAAGCACGTGATCGACACGATGCAGCGCATCCCACTCGGCAGCGGCTCGGTCGCCGACGGCCTGCGCGGCACGACCGAGAGCGCGATCGCGATGGTCGACGACACCACGTGGTTCCGGTTCTACCGCCGGCGCGTGACGAAGCCCTACGACATCCTCGAGGCGCTCGAGCTGTTCTTCGACGAGTGCTGCTTCGACGCCGAGGACATGGCGCTGTTCTCCGCGAAGGTGCTGCAGTTCCTCACCACGTGCGAGGCGCGCCGGCTCGCCGAGTACGAGGTGATGTCGTGGTGGGACTTCCTCGACGGCGGCCGCTACTCGCAGGCGTTCCAGCGCCAGCTGCGCGCGGTGCCGCGCACGATGGTCGCGATGGATCCCAAGCGCGGCTCGGCGCGCACGGTCGGCACGATCTCGATGCAGCTGATCCTCGACTTCGCGGCGACCGGCGTGAACAACGACCGCACGATGGGCGGGCCGACCACCGAGATGTGGATCGAGCCGTGGCGCGCGCACCTGCAGTCGCTCGGCGTCCAGCTCCACGCCGGCACCGCGGTGACGAAGCTCGACGTCTCGGGCGGCGCGATCTCGGGTGTCGAGCTCGCCGGCGGCGGCACGAAGACCGCCGACTTCTACGTGCTCGCGGTGCCGCTCGATGTCGCGATCGGGATGATCACGCCCGAGATGGGCGCGCTCGATCCGGCGCTCGAGACGCTGCGCCACGAGGACGCCGACAACCTCGTGTCGTGGATGACCGGCATCCAGTACTTCCTCTACGAGGACGTGCCGCTCGTCCGCGGCCACACGTTCTATCCGGACTCGCCGTGGGCGCTGACGTCGATCAGCCAGCCGCAGTTCTGGCGTGACAGCGGCGGCCTGTTCCGCCGGCGCTACGGCGCGGGCGACGTCGGCGGCCTGCTCTCGATCGACATCTCCGACTGGAACACGCCCGGCACGTTCATCCCCAAGACCGCGAAGCAGTGCACGCCCGACGAGATCGCGAAGGAGGTGTGGGAGCAGCTCAAGGCCGCGCTCAACGGCAAGGCACCGGGCGAGCTCGTGCTCACCGACGAGCTGCTCCACTCGTGGCACCTCGACGACGATCTCGACTACAGCTCGGGTGCGCTGCCGCCGGTCAACCACGCGCGCCTGCTCGTGCACCCGCCCGGCCACTGGGAGCTGCGGCCGGAGGCGGCGAGCGCCATCCCGAACCTCGTGCTCGCGTCGGACTACGTGCGCACCAACACGAACCTCGCGTCGATGGAGGGCGCGAGCGAGGCGGCGCGCCGCGCGGTCAACGCGATCCTCCAGCGGAGCGCATCCACCGCGGCGCCCGCGGGCGTGTGGGAGCTCGAGGAGCCGGCGCAGTTCGCGCTGTGGAAGCGGCTCGACGAGCGCCTCCACCAGCACGGCCACCGCCACGTGTTCGAGCTGCTCGGCCTTCAGCGCGCCGCTCAGATCGCCGACCTGATGCGCCGGTTCGGGGATGCGACCGGCATCAGCAAGGTCGAGGACGTCATCGCGCAGATCCGGCCGAGCGCGATCATCAAGAACGTGCTCGGCCGGCTCGGCGTCAACGTCGCGAACTGACTACGGGCTGACCGTGACGTTCGCGGTCAGCGTGGTCGTGCCGATCACCGCGTTGATCGTCGCGGTGCCTGCCGCCACGCCCTTGACGCCGAACGTCGTGGTCACGGTGCAGCCGGGGCCGATCGTCGCCGTCTGGCTGACGGGCGTCGCGATGCCCGGGGCCGTCGAAGACAGCGTGAACGTCTTGTTCGCGGCGACGAGCGCGCTCGAGGTGATGGTTGCGGAGACGGTGGCCCCGACCTTGAACGTGCTGCTCGAGAGACCGAGGGTATACGTCGGCGTCGACACCACGGTCGGGTTGTAGCTCGCCGGAGTCGTCTGCACGCCGCTCGTCGTCGTCACCGTGATGGCGGTCGAGCCCGCGACCGCACCGGTCACCGAGAAGTAACCCTGGTACGAGTTGCTCGCGATCGTGAGGTTCGTGCTCGGCGTGGTGACGATGCCCGGCGTGCTGAACGAGATCGTGCCCGTATCGCCGGTCGGCGGTGGCGTGTTGTAGTACGCGTAGTACACGGCGGTTGCGCCGAGCTCGAGCGTCCAGCTGGCGTAGCAGTTGGGGTACACGGCCGTGAACACGCCGCCACCACCGGTGGTCGAGCCGCCCACGTACACGACGGCGCTCGCCGACGAGCTGCCGACCGATGCGGTGATCGTCGCCGTGCCGGACGTCGCGCCCGCCTGGATCACCGAGCTAACGTACGTCTGGCCCTGGCTGGTGATCGTGACCGCCGGCGGCGCCTGGACCACCGACGGGTTACTCGACGTGAACGTGATCTGCGTACCGAGCGGCGGCGCGGTATCGAGCTGGACATACGCGTTCGTGTTGCCGTTGACGCTCACGTTGAACGTCGGACCGAAGTACGAGATCGACGACGAGTTCACGACCGTGATCTGGTACGTCGCGGCCGCGGCGCCGGAGTTCGCGGTGATCGTCACGCTACCGGCCTTGAGCACGTTGAGCGGCGCGGTCTCCGAGTAGTTCGCGACGACGATCGAGGACGGCACGCTGATCACGGTCGGATCGCTGGAGCTGAGCGACACCGTCGTCGGCGTGTTCGTGCCGGTCTGGACCGACAGGCTGCCGATGGAGCCGACGGTGTAGCGGTTCTGGCCGTACAGGTTGAGCGAGTAGCCGGCGGCCCCGCCGACGTGGAAGTCGACCTGGCGCGAGATGCCGTTGAACGTCGCCGTGATCACCGAGTCGCCCGTCTTGAGCGGCATCACTGACACCGACGTGCCGTTCGTGCCTGCGAACACGGTGACCGTGCTCGGCACGGCGACGACCGTGGGATCGCTCGACGTCAGCTGCACGTCGTGCGGAGCAGCGGCCACGACGTCCATGTAGACGTACAGCTGCGTCGCGGCGCCGACCGACGGCGTGCCCTGGATGTTGACGCCCTCGAGCTGCGCCTTGCTGAGCACCGTGACCGGCGCGCTGTTCGACGAGCCGTTGAGCGTGAACGTCAGGTTCGTCGCGCCGGCCGAGATCGCGTCGAGGTTGAACTGGGCGTAGGTCGAGCCGGCGGCCATCGTCACCGCTGCCGGCGCCATCACGACCGAGCTGTCGCTCGACGTCACGGTCAGCATCGCGGCGGTCGCGAGCTGCGCGTTGAGCGAGACCTGGGCGTAGCCGTGACCGCCGGCCTCCATCAGGTTCGTCGCGTAGGCGTTCGTGATCTGCGCCTTGTCGACGACCGTCACGGTCTGCGTCGCCTGGTAGCCGTTGAGGCTCGCCGTGATGATCGACGCGCCCGGGGCGACCGCGGTCACCTGCGCGATGCTGCTCTCCGAGAACTGCGGGATCGTCACGGTGCCGTCGACCGTCGCGACCGAGGTCTGCGAGCTGGCGAGCGAGACCTGCACGGCATCGGGAACGCGGATGTTGACGCCGACGCCGAGGATGCCGTGCGCGCCGACCTCGAGCGTCGTGCTTCCCGGCGGGTTGACGCGCAGCATGTCGACGACGTTCGTCGCGGTGCTCTGGCTGTCGGTGCCGGCGACCGCCTCGAACACGACCTCGCCGGGCGCGACGCCCTGGAAGTCGACGTCGGCGGACACCGCGCCGGCCGGCACGGTGACCTTGTCCGCGATCGTCGCGATCGACGTCGAGCTCGACGTCAGCTTGACGTCGGTCGCCGAGCCGACCGGGTTCGAGAAGAAGATGCGCAGACGACCCTTCTGCCCCATCACCGCACCGGAGGCATCGATGCCCGAGAGCGTCGCGCTCCCCGAGCCGGTGCCGTTGACGGAGCCGCAGCCACCCATGACCGCGGCAATTCCAACCACGAACGCAATCGAACAAAGCTTATGCATCAGCGATTCCCCTTTTCGCCGGACTGGACGCAAATGTATCACGGGCAGCAGCGTCACTAGTCGCTGGTGGCGCCGAACCACGCGACGATCGTCCACGCCGCGCTCGGCATCGCATCCAGGCGGTAGATCCGGCCGATCTGTAGTGCGCTGTACAGTCGTTTCGCCCACGCGCAGCGAAGCTCGCTCGCGCCCGCCGCGTCGTGCGGGCTCGCCGCGAGCCACGCCGCGAGCTGCACGGATCGTCCCATCGGCGCGCCGCCGCTCGCGACGACGAGCGGGCCGAGGCCCGGCCGCGCCCGCGCGCCGAGCTCGAGCCAGCCGGCGGGAGTGAACGCGCCCGCCGACATGCCCGCACCGACGCCGGTCAGCTCGCCGCGGCGTGCGCGATCCCACAGCGGGAGCTCGCCCGCGCGCGCGAGCCGCTCGATGCGATACAGCGGCCCGAACAGCCCTCCGGTCGAGCCGGTGCCGGCGCGCAGGTCGGCGCGTGCGACCCACCTCACGCCGGCGCGCTCCGCGGCGCCGTCCGC
>JBLMXA010000990.1:0-16542 GCA_050257515.1 Acidobacteriota bacterium
CTCACCGAGCTCGCGCCACATCGTGCCGACGCGGCCGGCGTAGCAGGACAGGAACGACGACGCGCACGCCATCTCGTTCGGCAGCCGCGTCGCGAGGTGGCGGCGAACGACCGCGCTCGCGAGCATCGGCCGCTCGGCGACGTACATCCAGCCGAGCGCGGCCGCGGCGCCGCGGAACGTCGGCACCGACAGGCACTGCGGCAGCCCGTCGATCTCCTTCATCGTCATGCCGAGGACGAGCAGGTCCTGGAGCAGGAAGGCCGCCTTCGAACGCGCGCGGACGTCGATCACCTCGTCGATGCCGGGCGTGATCGACAGCGCCGATTCGTACGGGACGAGCAGCCCGTACACGCGCGACAGGTAGGTGCGGTAATCTGCAGCAGTCGTCGTCGGTCCGAACAGGAACCGATCGATGTCGGCGTCCGCGTCGGCGTGGTGCACGAGCGTCTCGCGCCCCAGCCGGGCGAGCATGAGAAGCGCGTCGCCCATGAGCCGCGTCTGTAATGCAATTCACGGACGCGGCCGTCGGCGAGCACTTCCGCACGGTTCGCCGCGGCGAGAGTGTGCGCCAGCGCGCGTCGTGGTGCTCCCGCACGTGCGCTACCGCCCGTCCGTGAGCCACCGTACGGTCACGGTCGACGCGCGACGACGACCTTGGCGACGAGGTGCGGCTCGACGGCCTCGACCGCGAAGCCGACCTCACGCAGCAGCGCGCCGAGATCGTCGTCGAGGTAGTCCTCGTAGAACGGCTCGTGGAACTCGCGCGGGAACCCGTGCAGCACCGGCGCGAGCTCGGGGCTCTCCGACGGCTGCGCCGAGTCCTCGATCACGACGAGCCCGCCCGGCCTGAGCACGCGCAGCATCTCGCGGACCGCGTTGCGGCGCGCGTTGCGCGGCAGCTCGTGGAACATGTACACGCTCGTGACGACATCGAACGTCGCATCGGCCCACGGCAGCTGCTCGGCGTTCTCGACCGCGAGCGTCAGCTCCTGCACGCGCTCGAGCCGCTTGCGCGCGAGCCGGATGTACGCGGGCGACAGATCGATGCCGGTGAGGCGCAGCCCGGGATGCGTGCGCGATAGCTGGTGCAGCGTGCGGCCGGTGCCGCACGCGACGTCGAGCAGCTTGACGTGCTCGGCCTCGCCGCGCTCGCGCACGAAGCGCGTCACCGGCGGGATGATCTGCCGGCGCATGACGTCGGCGGTGCCGCGGAACAGCAGCTCGACGCCGAGCTCGTACATCTCGGCGGAGTGCTCGCTGAAGTAGCCGTCGGTCTGCCAGTGAAACGTCCGCCGGTAGTACGGCGGGAACCGGCGCTTGTCGACCAGCGGGATGTCGCGGAAGTCGCCATGCCGCATGCGGCGGACGACGCGCGGGGCGTCGCGCAGCAGGCGCGGGAACTCGCGCAGGTAGCGGCGCACCGGGATGTCGAACAGCAGCTCGCGCGGGTACGCGCCGGTCTCGACGTTCGCGAGATCGCGGCGGTGCAGCTCGCCGCGCCGCCGCTGCAGCGCCCGCCACACCGCGTAGTCCATCTTCATGCGCGGGTTGCGCGCGATGAACCTCGCCGCCTCCTCCATCACGGTCGCGTTGATCAGGAACGACAGGTGCTGCGAGTGGTACGCCAGCCGGTCGAAGCGCGACAGCATCAGCCAAGTCTGGAGCGTCGTCGACGGACGAGCAAGAGCGTCGCGAGCGCCAGCAGCAGCGCCGATGCGCCTCCGCTGCCGCCGGTGTCGCAGCATCCGGTCTTCTTCGGCGGCTTGACGACGACGCCGGCATCGGGAGGCGTCGTGCAGTCGACTGCCGTCGACGTGATCGCGAGCTGCGTCTTGAGCCCGCACCAGATCTGCGCCTGGCAGGCGTCGTGCTGCAGCGTGCCCGCCGCGCACGACACCGGCTGCTGGATGTCGGGGTACTTGAGCACGCCGGTCCACGTCGCCAGATCGGTCGTCTTCATGATGCCAAAGCCGTCGCCGGGCGAGTTCATGTTGCCGAGCTGCTGCGTGCACGCCCAGATCTCGTGCGCCGAATTCTCGACGAGGCAGTTGATGTGCGGCGGGTTCGTCAACGGCGTCCAGCTCGTGCCGCCGTTCGTCGAGATCTGGCCGCCGCTCGCGCGCGTGCCGACGACGAGATCGCCATTGGAGCGGACGAGCGCGGCGATGTTGTCGTTGTTGACGGTCAGGATGTGCGTCCACGTCGTGTCGGTCGCGGGCGCGATCTTGTAGAGGCCCTCGGCGGTCGGCGACTCCTGCTCGACGCGCGCGTACAGCGTCGAGCCGTCGGCCGACGTGCCGACGAGGTCGATCGCGGAGTTCGCGGTCGTCGTCAGCCCCTTGCCGGTCGTCTGCGTCAGGAACTCGCCGTTGCCGGGCAGCGGCTGGAACGACGCGCCGGCGTTGGTGCTCGCGAACAGCAGCGCGACGCGCACCGAGTCGCACTTCGCCAGCGGGTTCGTGCAGTTGTCGCAGTCCTGCGGGATCATGCACGACGCGCCGGGTGTCGCGGAATTCGCGTCGCACGTGCCACCGCCGGCGTCGTTGAGGATGCACTTGCCCTGCGGTTTCGTGCAGCCGCTGCAGTCGACGCCGGCGAGGCTCGGATCGCAGGCCGCGAACGGCGTCACCGACTTGGCATCGCACGCCGGCGTCAGCCGGTAGCCCGACAGGTACACGTCGTTCGCGTTGCCCGGCGCGATCACGATCGTCGACCACCAGTCGCCGTTCTGGCCGGGCTGCGCCGACGCGCTGAACGTCGTGCCGTCGTTCGTCGACTTGTAGATCGTCGCGTCGTTCGGATCGGCGGCGCACGCGTAGAGCGTCGCGTCGGGGCCCTGCTCGATCTGAGACATGAACGTCGTGCCGAACGTCGTCGCGGCGAACGTGCACGAATCGCGGTTGACGACGAGCCCGTCGAACGTCGTCGCGAACAGCGCGCCGCTCGGGCTGTAGACGTAGTCGGGATCGTAGTTGCCGGCGTAGCCGATCGCGGTCTCGCACATCCACTGCCACGTCGCGCCGGCGTCGTGCGAGATCACCATGCCGAACGTCATGCCGGCGACGACGTCGGAGTCGTGGCCCTGACGGAAGTGGATCGTCGAGGTCGCCGGCGCCCGGCCGTTCGCGGCGGCATCGCCGGCGATCGCGACGAGCACGGCCGCGGCCAGGGCGAAATGCCTCATCCGCCGAGTCTACAGCAAGCCCTGGACGAGGAACACGAGACCTGCGGCCCCCAGCCCGAGGCTGAGGAACCACAGCGGCGGCTTCTTCGCGAGCACGGAGATCGCGCCCATCGCGATCGCGATCTGGAACAGCGTGACGGCGATCGCAAACGCCTTGTGATGGGCCATGTGGTCCTCGGACGATTGCTCGAGCTCGTGCCCCTTCCCCTCGATCTCCTTCTGCTCGTCGTCGTAGCGCTGGATCCGCGCGTTGTCGTCGGCAGGGGCGGCCCGGCCGCTCGCGATGATCTGGGCATCGGCGGCGGCGACCAGCGACGACTTGATGCCCTTGGCCTGGTAGTAGGCCCACTGGTCGGTCGCCTTCATCTGCTCGAGCATCGCCTCGTTCGCGTGATGTCCCGCGAGCAGCGCGCTGATCGCCGCGGCGACCGCGAGCAGCGCCGACGACACCGCGACCTTCGCGATCCAGCCACCGCGGTGCTCGGCCTCCTCCTCCATCTTCTCGTGCAGGTGCTCGGTCGGAACCTCGATCTCCTCGGGCATGGCCGCGCAGCTTACGCGATCAGCTCGAGCTTCTGTGCGCGCGACAGCTGCTTGATCGAGTGTTCGAGCTTCAGCGCGCGCGACTTGTCGCGACACCGACGCTGGTACACGAGCACGAGCGGGCCTCGCCCGCGCGTGTACTTCGCGCCCTTGCCAGCGTCGTGTGCGGCGAAACGCCCCACGAGATCGTTCGTGATGCCGCAGTAGAGCGAGCCGTCCGCGCAGCGCGCGAGGTAGACGTACCAGGCCCTCGCCCTAGCCAACCTTGTGCTCGATCTCCGGCGGCGACGCGAAGAAGCGGTTGCGCTTGGGATCGTTGAACCGCTTGTAGTCGATCAGCCACGGCGTGACCTGCGCGGTGCCGCCCTCGAGCCGGATCGTCGCGGCCATCGGCGTCACCGAGCGGTAGCTCGAGTCGGCCGGCAGGTCGAAGTTCTCGGCGCCGCCGGCGGAGAACAGCGACAGCAGCGACGCGACGTCGCCGTACATCGTCTTGAACCCGGCGTCGACCTTCTCGTGGCCGCGCACCATCATCGAGCAGCCCAGGCGCGCCATGAACGCCTCGAACTGCTTCTTGCCGAACGGGAACCGCGCGTTCTGCGCCTGCAGATCGTCGGGGATGTAGTCGGCCGTCGACGGATCGCTCCACAGCATCTGGAACCGCAGCTCGGGATCCTCGAGCGACGCGAGGTCCTTGACCTTCGCCTTGATGTCGACGTCGCGCGGGATGCCGGCGTGCACGAACATGATGTCGTCGAAGAACAGCATGTTCGGGATCTCCTCGAACGCGCGCATGTACTCCTGGAACACCTCGCCGGGGATGTGCCCGATCAGCGTGTTGATCGCCTCGGCGGGCTTCACGCCGCCATAGATGCGGCCCTTGTACTCGATGTAGTACTCGTGGTTGCCGCGCAGCGGGAACACGTGGTCGGGCGCGGCGAGGTAGAGCTGCATCACCGTGCGCAGCACGCCGTTGTAGCTGAACATGCCGCGATCGATGTAATCGCCGAGCAGGATCAGCTTCGGCTCGGGCTTGCGATGGTCGAGCTTCCAGGCCTCGAGCTTCGCGAAGAAGTCGGCCTGGAGCAGCGCGCCCTTGAGGCACGAGTAGCAGCCGTGGAGATCGCCGAGCACGGTCAGCTCGTAGACGCGATCGGGCTGCGCCGGATGCACCCAGATGTGGCCGTCGAGGAACGGCGGCATGCCGGCGAGCTCGGCGACGGTCTGCTTGCCCGCGAGCTTGCCGATGCCGGCGGTGCGCTGCTCCTCGAGCTTCTGGACGAACCGACGCAGCAGATCGAGGTCGGCGCCGATCTGCTGCTGGATGCGCTGCGGATCGGCGGAGTAGTGCTGCTCGAACCGCTGGAAGAACGGGTGGTCGTCGAGACGCGGCCGCACCGCGGTCGGGCCCTCGATCGCGACCTGCTTCGTCGGGACGACCTCGATGTCGGCCTCGGCGAGCGGCACGTCGAGCAGCGCCTCGATCTCGGCGCGGAACTTCGCCTCGGACGGGTGGACCGAGCCGTCGGCGTAGATCAGCTCGTCGATCGTCGACAGCAGCTCGTTCTGGTTGTCGCGATCGAAGCTCTGGAAGATCTCGTAGCTGCGCAGCTTCAGCTTGGCGTAGACGAACTTCTCGACATCCTCGCCGTCGGCGACGGCCTCGTCGAACAGGTCCTTCACGCCGTGGTCGATCTGCTCGAACACCTCGTGGAAGTGATTGACGAACTTGTTGACCACCTCGTCGCGCGTCTTCGGATCCGCGTCGGGCATCGCGGCCTTCGCGCGCGCCGTCACGAGCTGGCGGATGTAGATGCGGACGAACGTCTTCTCGGTGAAATCGAACTCGCCGTCGATGTATCCGAACGCGGTCAAGTAGAAGATGATCGCGTTCATCTGCTGCTCGGCCACCTCCGGGTTCGTGCTGAACGTGAGCATCGCAGGCGAGCTTGCCGCAGCCGCCGCGAAGCGTGCAAGCGCGGGATGGGATATGATGATGGCGTGAGGATCGCAGGGACGGCGGTGATCCTGTGTCTCGGCGCGGCGGCTTCGGCCGATCCGCTCGAGGCTACCGGCTTCTTCGGCGGGCAGTACTTCTCGAAGGACGTCGGGCTCGGCGGCTCGACGTTCGCCGAGCAGCGGCCGCAGAGCTCGCCCCTCGTCGGCGCGCGCGTGTCGGTCATCGCGCTGCCGAACGTCGCCGGTGACGACGAGCTGCACCTCGATCTCGGGCTCGAGGGCGAGGTCGCGATGGCGACCGCGTTCACCGGCTACGGCTTCACGAGCGGCCGCGACTCGTACTTCTCGCCGGTGTTCGGCTGGCGCGGCGATCTGCTCGTGCGGCTGTCGGCGGGCAACATCAAGCCGCACCTCGTGCTCGGCGCCGGCGGCGCGTCGGTGCGGTCGTCATCGCCGTACATGACGAAGGAGACGGTCGGCGAGCTGGTGTGGGGGCTCGGCGTCACGTTCGTGATCGATCAGCGCTGGCAGCTCCGCTTCGACGGCCGCCAGGGCCTGCTGCCGACGATGAGCGGTGGCACCGCGTCGACGTTCGAGGGCTCGATCGGCATCGGCACGTCGTTCGGCATCCCCAAGGAGCACCTCGCGCCACGCCACGTCGAGCCGCCGCCGGAGCGGCCGGCGCCGCCGCCCGACGTCGATCGCGACGGCGACGGCATCCCCGACGCGTTCGACCAGTGCCCGAACGAGGCCGAGACCGTCAACGGCATCACCGACGACGACGGCTGCCCCGAGCAGGATCCGGACGGCGACGGCATCCTCGGCGCCGCCGACCAGTGCCCGCAGGAGGCCGAGGACTTCGATCACTTCCAGGACGAGGACGGCTGCCCCGACCCCGACAACGATCACGACGGCATCCCGGACGCGCACGACGCGTGCCCGAACCAGCCGGAGACGGTCAACGGGTTCGAGGACGAGGATGGCTGTCCGGACACCATCCCGGCGGATCTCGACGCGGCGCTCGCCGCGGCGACCGCGGTCAGGTTCGAGGCCGGCAAGGCGCGCGTCAGCAACGCGGCGAAGAAGGCGCTCGAGCGCGCGGTCGCGATGCTGCGCGCGCACCCGACGGTTCACGTCACGCTGACCGTTCATCCCGACAAGGCCGACAAGGCCGACAAGGCCGGCGAGCTCGCAAAGAAGCGGGGCGAGTCGATCAAGTGGTACATGCAGGACGAGGGCGTCGCCGCGGAACAGGTCACCGTCGTCGTGTCGAGCGCGCCGGTGGCCGCGAAGGGGCCAACGGTCGAGCTCGCGCTACCCGAGAAGCAGTAGCTTGCCCCACGCCGCGTACTCGCGCGCGAGCCAGCGCACCGCGCGAGCGCGATCGCGATACTGCACGCTGTCGGCGATGTGCCACACGCGTGGCTCGAGGCCCGCGCTGGTGAACAGCCGCGCCGCGCGCTTGCCGTGAAACGGCTGCGTCACGAGCCACACCCGGCGCGCGCCGCGCGGGGCGAGCAGCTGCGCGGTGAGCCGCGCGTTGTCGGCGGTCGTGAGCGAGGCGGCCTCGACGAGGACGGCGTGCTGCGGGACGCCGGCGGCGAGGAGTGCCTCGGCGATCGCGTCGGCCTCGGCGCGCGGCGCGCCGTGGGTGACGCCGCCGCTCGCGACGATCAGCGGGGCGCCGCCGGCGCGGTAGAGCTCCGCCGCCGCGGCTGCGCGCTCGCGCAGCGCCGACGTGAGCGTGCCGCCGCGCGCGAGCGGCGCGCCGAGCACGACGATCGCGTCGAGCGGCGCGAGGGGGTCCGCGACGTGCAGCGGGCGCTCGAGGACCGTGGCGAGAACGTGGAACAAGCGGGGCCAATGGTAGCGCGCCGGTAAGGCTACGCTCTGCAGAACGCATGGCCGCGCTGTGGACTTGTGGACAGCGCGCCGCCCGGAAGACACGGTCGACCCGGGCGCGCTGCCCACAAGGCCCACAGCGCCCGATGCGAGCGCGAGCGCTCCATTCGGAGATAAAAAAGCAGGGTGAAGACTGCTCGCGCGAACGCCATGCAGACCACGCGACGCTCCCAGGAGCTGGAACGCCGCACGTTCTGCACGGCGCACGCGCGGGCGGTCTGATTCTTCGGTCGAATTCTTTGTTGGGTGTCACCCATGTATCTGGATTGCACCCCCACTGCCCGGAGCGCTCGCTCTTGCGTAATCACAGGTAATATCGGCGAAATCAAACATTGACATTTCCGACGAGCATGATTAGGTTTGCGACCGTCATGGGTTCGAGACCGCGCAAACGCCACGTCCAGCTCGAGTTCCCGAAGCTGGACAAGAACGGCCAGCGCCGCGGGGGCAAGCGCGATGGCGCCGGGCGCAAGCCGAAGGGCGCGCGTCCCGGGTCGCCGCACAAGCGGCGCGCGGAGGTGAAGCCGACGTTCCCGGTGCACGTCACGCTGCGCGTCGCGCGCGGCGTGCGCTGGCTGCGCGGCTGGAAGGCGTATCGCGCGATCCGGCGCGCGCTCGCGGTGTCGATCGACACGCATCCCGACATCCGCATCAGCCAAATCAGCCTGCAGGGCGATCACCTCCACCTGATGTGCGAGGCGGACCACAAGCTCGCGCTCGCGCGCGGCGTGCAGGGCTTCGAGATCTCGGCGGCGAAGCAGCTCAACCGCGCGCTCGGGCGCCGGCGCGGCGCGATCTTTCCGGACCGCTATCACGTCGAGGTGATCCGCACCGTCGCGCACGTGCGGCACACGCTGAGCTACGTGCTCAACAACTGGCGCAAGCACCGCCAGGACCGCGAGATCCGCGGCCTCTACGAGGGCCGGCTCGACCCGTTCTCGAGCGCGGTGTGGTTCGAGGGCTTCAAGGAACGCACGCAGCCGGTCGCGATCCCCGACGACTACGAGCCGGCGCGCGTCGCCGCCGCGCAGAGCTGGCTCTTGCGCGAGGGCTACAAGCGCGCGAAGCCGATCAGCGTGTTCGAGGTGCCGGGCTGATGGACGAGCACGACTTCGAGGGGACCGTGGTGCTGGAGAAGCTCGCTGCCATCGGACGGCTCGACGAGTTCTTCGAGGCGGTCGACGCGGATGACGTGGCGCGCGCGGTGAAGTGGATGCGCCGGGCGGCGGTCGAGCCGGCAACGATCGCGATCGTCGTCAAGAAGATGGAAGAAGCGGACGGCAAGCACTAAGGTTAAGGAGCGTCTAGCCGGCCCGGCATGTCGGCCGCGATGTACGCGAGCACCGCGACCGCCGCGACGTCGTCGGCGAGCTGGGCGGGATCGACCTTGTCGAGCGTGTCGGCCTCGGTGTGGTGGATGTCGAAGTAGGTGCGGTTGTCGACGTCGAGGCCGACCTGCGGCACGCCGGCGGGCTCCATCGGGCCGATGTCGGCGCCGCCGTGGCCGTCCTCGATGCGGCGCACACCGACCGAGCGCAGCAGCGAGGCGAGGTCGGTCATGTGCGCGCGCAGGCGCGGCGCGGCGGCGGGATCCTTGTCGCCGATCTCGAACCCGCGCGGCTCGAAGCCACCGCTGTCGGACTCGATGGCGAGCACGGTCTTGGCGAGCTCGGCGGCGTGCTGCGCGGCGTAGCCCTTGCCGCCGCGGCCGCCGTTCTCCTCGTTCGTGAACAGCACGACGCGGATCGTGCGCCGCGGGACGAGCTTCAGCTGCGCGAGCAGCGCCGCCGCCTGCATCATCGTCACGCAGCCGGCGCCGTCGTCGTGCGCGCCCTGGCCGACGTCCCACGAGTCGAGGTGCGCGCCGATCACGACGACCTCGTCGGGCTGCTCGCGGCCGCGCAGCTCGCCGATCACGTTCGCGGACTCGGCGTCCGCGAGCTGCTGGTCGTCGAGCCGCAGGTGCACGCTGACCGGGCCCTGCTGCGCGAGGCGGTCGAGCAGCTCGGCATCCTCGACGGTGACCGCCGCGGCCGGGATCTTCGGCGCGCCGTCCTCGTAGCCCATCGCGCCGGTGTGCGGCGTGTGCAGGCTGTGCGCGGTCACCGAGCGCACGAGCACCGCGACCGCCCCGAGCCTGGCGGCCCGCGACGCGCCGGACCACCGGTACTCGACGGTGGTGCCATAGCCCGAGCCGTGCTCCTCGCTCCACGGCGGCATCGCGACGTTGTAGACGACGATCGCGCCCTTGACCGTCTTGGCCCCGAGCTCCTGCCAGTCGTGAACGACGACGATGGGCGCGGTGACGCCGCCCGCGGGCGTCGCGATCGTGCCGCCGAGGCCGATCACGTCGAGCGGCCGCTCGATCGGCGACACCACCGTCGCGCTCTCGGTGCCGCGCACCCAGTGCGGCACCATCACCTTCTCGGTGTGGACGTCGAGGCCGTCGGCCTTCATCGTCTGCTGCGCCCACGCGATCGCGCGATCGAGCTCCGGAGAGCCCGACAGCCGGTGACCGACGCGATCGGTGAGCTCGGCGAGCTTCCGGTACGCGCCGCGATCCGCGCGCGCCGCCGCGATGATCCGCGCGGCGACGTCGCGGTAGCGCTCGGCGAGCGCGTCGTGCGAGCCGGGTGTGAACGAGCTCGTGTCCGACACCCAGTCCGGGGTCCGGGCCTGATACGCCGGCGTGGTGCACGCGGCGACGATGACGAGCGCGAGCCTGCGGGCGAGCTTCGATCTTGTGTCCTCCATCATGCTTCGTGTGCTTCGGGGGCTTCGTGGTCGAGCTGCGCGGGCTCCTCGGCGGCCTTGACCTCGACACCGCGCGCGGCGATCTCGACGAGCAGCTCGATCACGGCGACCAGCCGCTCGGCAGTCGCCGGCCGGCCGAGCGCGAGATCCGACAGCGGGATCGGGTGGTCGAGCGGAGCGCCGCGGCCCGGATACACCCGGTAGCGCAGCCCCTCCGCGTCCCAGTAGGCGAGCCAGCCGTCGAGCGTCGCGACCGCGCGTGCGCGCAGGCCGTCGTCGAGCAGCTTCTGCAGCGCGAGCGCGCTGCCGCGCGTGCGGAAGCGGTCGTCGAACGCCGCATCGCCGCTCTTGAACTGCGGCGCGGCCGGCGGCGCCGGCGGGTTGATGCCGAGCGCGCGCGGCGGCATCGCCCACAGCGTCAGCGTCGCGCCGCGGAGCTCGTCGATCTCGCGACCGACGACGACGTCGAGCGCGATCACGCTGCCGTCGATGCGCTCGATGCGCGTGCGCACGGTCATCCCGGCCTTCTCGCCGACGATCAGCGACGACGCGAGCCCGCCCTCGCCTCGCGACGTCAGGCTGTGCACCTCGTCGAGGCTGCGCTTGAGCCCGGTCACCACGGCGCCGACATAGGCCGACCACGCGGGGTCGGCGACCGGCGGCGTGTCGCTCGCGAGCGGCAGCGCCGACAGCTCCTCCTCGCGCACGCGCCGGGCGGCGTCGGCGATCAGCGCGAGCCCGAGCAGCGGCAGCAGGTAGTGGTTCGGCCACCGGAAGCCATAGCCGCCGAGCACGATCAACGCGATGCCCAGGCCGATCGTGCGGCGCGCCGCGCTCGCGGCGATCGCGCACGACGCCAGCGTCCACGCGAGTGTCGCGAACCCGAGCAGGTACAGCGCGAGCCTCGGATCGGCCTGGTGCTCGAGCTCGACGCCGATCGCGAGCGCCGCGGCGCTCGCGATCTTCGCGTACCACATGCGCGCGGCGACCGCGCCGAGCGCCGCGATGCCCATCGCGACGAGCACCGGCATCGGCCGGGTCACGGCGCGCGCGAACGGCCGCGGCGCGAACACGTACGGCGACACCAGCGCCGCCGCGCACAGCGCGAGCACGCCGGCGCGCGCGATACCGGGGTTCGGCAGGTCGAGGCCGCCCTCGATGAGGTCGAACTTGACGCCGATGACGCTGACGGTGTGCACGAGCAGCGGCATCGCGAGCACGATCGCGCCCATCTGCACGCCGAGATCGCGGTCGCGCGCGAAGCTGGCGACCACGAGCCCGATCACCGACGCGGCGAACGCGAGCTCGAGCGGGAACGTCAGCCAGTCGGGCGTCGGCACCACGAGCGGGATCGCGGCGAGGATCGCGGCGATCGCGAGCAGGACGTGCGCGACGACCTCGCGAGCACCGCGCCGGTCGCGCAGCGCCGCGAAGCACCGCCAGCCGATGATCAGCACCGCGAGCGTGCCGGTGAAGTAGAACAGGAACAGCCCGAAGTAATCGAGCATCTCGTGCCAGCGCGGGACGTCGCCGGTCGCCGGTCGCAGCATCGGCACGGCGACGCGATCGATCACCACCTCGAGCAGGGCGACCAGCGCGAGGATATGGACCGGGCCGATGCGCCCTGCTAGCCGCCGCAAAGACAACCGAAAAAACGTAGCGTTGCTGAGCGTTTGCGTCAAGGACGGCGTCCGATGTCCGGCATCCGGCGGCCGCCAGAAACTGGGATCGTCGACGATCGCGGGTGATTCTTAATGCCGTGAAGTCGCTCGCGGAAAGCCCCGGCTCCGCCGGGGCGCGCAGCAACGCGAAGCGTTGCGCAGTGTTGATCGTCGCCGCGCTCGTGACGTCCGCCTCGGCAAGACCGCTGGTCGTGCTCGATCCCGGCCACGGCGGCTCGAACACGGGAGCCCAGGGCGCGGTGCCGACGCTGCGCGAGAAGCAGCTGACCCTGGCGATCGCCGAGCTGGTCGCGAAGCGGCTGCGCGATCACGCGATCGACGTCGCGCTGACGCGCACCGGTGATCGCACGCTGACGTTGCGCCAGCGGGTGGAGATCGCCGACGCGCGCAACGCCGACCTGTTCGTCAGCATCCACGCGAACGCGTCGCCGACCCGCACGCAGCGCGGCTACGAGACGTACGTGCTACCCGCGCGCGGCGTCGACATCGACGGACGCGCGCTGCGCAGCGACACCCGCACGGCACGGCCGGGCGTCGATCCCGAGATCGGGGCCGTTCTCGACGACGTCGAGCGCGGTGCCGCGCAGTGGGAGTCAGCCGAGCTCGCCACCCGCATGCAGCGCGCGCTGCGCGACCGCCGCGGCCCGGAGGGCGACCGCGGCGTGCGCCAGGACGTCGATCACGTGCTGCTCGGCGCGTCGATGCCCGCGGTGCTCGTCGAGGTCGGCTTCATCGATCACCCGATCGAGGGCAAGCAGCTCGCCGAGCCGGACGTGCAGGCCGAGCTGGCCTCCGCGATCGCCGAGGCGATCGAGGACCAGCTCGCGGATTGAGCTCCCGCTAGCGGCCGTAGCCGCCGCCGCCCTGGCCGTAGCCGCCACCGCCCTGCGGAGGATAGCCACCGCCCTGCGGAGGATAGCCGCCGCCTTGCGGAGGATAGCCGCCGCCTTGCGGAGGATAGCCGCCACCCTGCGGCGGGTAGCCCTGGCTCTGCTGCGGGTTCTGCATCGGCGGCGGTGCCACCGGGCGAACCGGCGTGGTCCAGCCCGACAGCGTGCCGAACTTCACGAGCGCGAGGACCGTGACCGCGCCGCTGACGACCGCGGTCGCGAACAGGCCCGAGTTGTGCTCCCACGGCGCTTCCATGATGAGGCCGTTGAACAGGCCGACCAGCGCGAGCAGCGCGATGCCGCCGTAGATCACCGTCACCGCGCCCAGGAAGTAGCGCTGCGGCTGGTGCGCGGTCGCGTCGTTCGTGCGCGACATGAACACCTTGCCGAACACGACGAGGCCGAGGCCGCCGACGACGATCGGCGCGACGACCGGCTTGATCTGCGAGGCGCCGCCCTTGAACCCGCTGAACACGACAGAGATCACCCCGCCGACCCCGCCGACGGCGATCATCAACGACACGAACATCAGTCCGTAGAGCACCAGCTTGAGGCCGGCCTGGGTGTCGTCCTTGCTCGGACTGTTCGCGCGGGTGCGATCCCACGTGAGAAGTAGGTACGACAGCACCACGAACGCGACCGCCGCGAAAGGCGCCGCATCGCCAAGTCCGCCGAGTAGCGAACCTGCATCTCGGGTCAAGAATTCCATGGCCCCTCCTTGGTCCCGACATCGTACACGTATCGGGCCGTGCGACTACGGGGAGATCGCCAGGAAATGCTTGCGAGCGAGCGGAGCTACCCGTTCGTCGGACGGGGGCCGATCGGCGCGACGGGCGGGTGGTCCGGCTGCCAGATGTTCGTCTGCTGGTACTGGCCGGTGTCCATGAGAGTAAATCCGACGAACAGCGACGCCGCGAGCAGCGCGCTCACGAACACGACCGAGTGGAACAGCCGGTCGTAGCGAAGGTGCATGAAGAACAGGACGACCAGCGTCGCCTTGGTCACCGCGATCACCATCGCGACCGCGAGGTTGATGTTCGCGCCGAAGTCGATCTTGGTCGCCGCCACGGTGAGCAGCGTCAGCATCAGCAGGGTGCCGCCGGTCGCGCACAGCACCTTGATCGTGGCGACGTGGGAGAGCCCGTGATGTTCGTCGTGATGTTCAGCAGCAGCGCTCATGGGCTTCCTCAGTGAATCAGGTAGAGGAGCGGGAACAGGAAGATCCAGATCAGGTCGACGATGTGCCAGTACAGCGCGGCGTAGTCGATCGGCCCGAAGTAGTCCGGCGTGAACTGGCCCTTGATGGACCGGATCAACAGCCAGATGAACACGAACACGCCGACGAGCACGTGGATGCCGTGCAGACCGGTCATCGCGAAGTAGATCGTGAGGAACATGTTCGTGTGCTCGGGCGGCGGGCCCATCGCCTCGAGCTCGTGCTCCTCGTGCGTCGTCGGGATGTGGATCGGGTGGATCGCCTTCTGGCCGAGCTGCAGCGTCTGATTCGGCTCGGCGAACAGGTCCACGGCGGCCGGCGGCGGCGCCGGCTTGCACTCCGCCTCGATCGCGATGTCCTCGCCACGCTCGGCGCTGTCACCGTACTCGACGAGGATGCCGTGCTGCGGCCGCGAGCCCTTGCCGTGCGAGCGCTCCTCGGCGGTCGTCAGGTCGGGGCACACCGCCGGCTGGTAGGCCGGGCGCCAGCACGGAAACTTCGACTCGCCCTTCTTGCCCTCTTCCCACGGCATCTCCTCGACGCAGCGGTTCGTGATTTCGCGCTTGCTCTTCTCGACCCACGCGTCTTTCGGACCCTTCGCGCGCGTGACCTCGAAGACCTTGCAGTCGGCCTGCAGGCCCGGCTCGTGCGGGTCCTGATCGATCTTGGCGTCCTCGAAGCAGCTCCCGGCCTTCGGCGTGTTCTGGCCCTTGTCCCACTCGACCGTGGTCTTCGAGCCCGGGCACTCGTTGTTCTTCGTCAGCAGCTCGACGTTCCCCGGGCTCACGCACGGATCGAAGTAGCGGCCGAACAGGATGTGCTCGTGGACCTTGTGGTTGTACTCGATGTACTTGATCCCGAGGAACGTGCACGCGCAGAGCAGCGTGACCGTGATGCACAGGATCAGCCCCTTGCGCTGGTTCAGCTGCGCGCAGCGCACCGCCCACGCGGCCGTGAGGCTCGAGAAGATGAGGACGGCGGTGTTGATCGCGCCGTACTTCACGTCGAGCCACTTGTGCGCGTAGCTGTAGATCTCGCCGTGGTGGACCCGGTAGAGGATGTACGCGACGAACAGCGCCGAGAAGAACAGCACCTCCTGGGCGAGGAACAGCCAGATCGCGAACTTGCCGGAGTCGAACTGGTGCTGGGCGTCGTCGTAGTGGTGCTGGATGAACGGCGAGCCGTGGTGCTCGTGGCCGTGCTCTTCCTCGTGCGCCTCGTGGCTCGTGCTCACGACTTTTTCTCCTCGTCGTCAGCCTTCTTGCCCTCGTCGGCCTGCTTGGCCTCGTCAGCGGCGCCCTTGGCCTGCTCCTCGGCCTCCAGCTTCTTCGCGTCCTCGAGCTTGGCCTTCTCCGCCTCGGCCTCCTTCGGCCGATCCGCGAGCTCCTGGATGCGCGCCCGCGCCTGCGCCTCGAGCTTCTCGCCGGGCGTGGCGCCACCGGTGTGCTCGGCCGCCGCGTGCATCTCGCGCGCGATCTTGTCAGCCTTCGCCGGGTCCTCGTCGATCGGGGCCTGACGCTCCCAGCGATCCGGCTCGACCTCGACGAGATCGTCGTAGTTGTAGAGCTCGTGGAGCACGGGCGGCTTCTCGAAGTTGTAGAGCGGCGGCGGCGTCGGCGCCTGCCACTCGAGCGAGCTGCCACCGCACCAGTTGCGCGGCGCCTTCTTGCCGACCCACCACGACGCCATCAGGTAGCAGACCGAGATGAAGATCGAGATGCCGAGCACGAACGCGCCGATCGTCGAGAGCTGGTGGAAGATCGTGTACTGCGGGTCGTAGTCCCAGTAGCGCCGCGGCATGCCGCGCGAGCCCATGATGAACTGCGGCATGAACGTCAGGTTGAACCCGAAGAACACGCCGAGCGCGCACACCTGGCCGAGCCGCTCGGGGTACATGCGGCCGGTGAACTTCGGCCACCAGTGGTGCAGCGCGCCGAGGAACGCGACCAGCGTCGAGCCCATCATGACGTAGTGGAAGTGGGCGACGACGAAGTACGTGTCGTGAAGGTGGACGTCGACCGACAGGATGCCGAGGAACAGGCCGGTGAGGCCGCCGATCGTGAACAGCAGCAGGAACGACAGCGCGTAGATCATCGGCGTCTTGAACCGGATGTCCGCCTTGTAGAGCGTCGCCACCCAGTTGAAGACCTTGATCGCGGATGGGATCGCGACCGTGAACGTCAGCGCCGAGAACACCATGTTCGCGAGCCGGCTCTGGCCCGACACGAACATGTGGTGACCCCACACGAGGAACGACAGCAGCGCGAGCGAGATCGACGAGTACGCGATGAACCGGTAGCCGAAGATCGGCTTGCGCGCGTAGGTCGAGATCAGCTCGTTGATCACGCCCATGCCCGGGATGATCATGATGTAGACGGCGGGGTGCGAGTAGAACCAGAAGAAGTGCTGGAA
>JBLMXA010000991.1:0-8319 GCA_050257515.1 Acidobacteriota bacterium
CGATGCCGGGCGCGGAGCCGAGACACGAGAACCGAGGCCTCAGAACCATCGCCAACGCGAGCGACGCGGCGATGCCGGGCGCGATCAGGATCGGCGAGTACATTCGCGCGAGCAGGATCACGATCAGCGTGTTCGCGATCGCGACGAGGCCGGGGCGCGGCGTCGGCGAGCGCATCGCGAGCAGCGCGACGCCGAGGTCGCTGAGGAGCAACCCGGCGAGCACCGGCAGGTACGACGAGCCCGGCGGCGCGATCCACCAGAGCAGCGGCAGCAGCGCGCACGCGCCGGCGACCGCGAAGATGCCCGCGCGCGCGATCGCCTTCGCGGTGCGCACGTCGTCGTCGCGGATCGCGGCGGCGACCTCACGCGGCGTGTCGCGCGGCGGCTCGAGCATCAGGCGCCCGACGAGCTCGGCGGCGCCGGCGAGCGTCGGATCGAGCGCGAGCGCGCTCGCGGCCTCGCGCATCGCGGCGCGGCGCTGGTCCTCGCTGCCGTCGCCGGCGAACGCGGCGCGCGCGGCCTCGAGGTGCGAGCTCGCGAGCTGCCGGCGCAACGCGAGGTCGCGGTCGCCGTCGAGGTAGCGCTGCACGCGCTCGCCGAGCTCGCGCGCGGTCTGCACGCGATCCTCGCGCGCGAGGTGCGTCGCGTGCACGCACAGCGCGTCGAGCTCCGGCGGCACGTCCTTGCCGCCTGGGCGCAGCGATGGCCGCGCGTCGACGCCCTCGAGCGCGCTCTGCATGCCGTGCGAGCCGCGCGGATGGAGCGGCTCGCCGCACAGGATCTCGAACAGCAGGCAGCCGAGCGTGTAGACGTCGGCGCGGCCGTCGATCTCCTGGCCGCGCACCTGCTCGGGCGCCATGTAGCCGGGCGTGCCGATCGCGACGCCGGTGCCGGTCGCGTGCTCGCCGCTCGACGAGTCGAGATCCGCGAAGTCGTCGTCCTCGCCGACGATCTTCGCGACGCCCCAGTCGACGAGGTACACCTCGCCGAACTCGCCGAGCATCACGTTGTCGGGCTTGAGATCGCGGTGGACCACGCCGTGCGCGTGCGCGAACTCGATCGCGAGGCACACGTCGGCGAAGCCGCGCAGCATGCGCTGCACCGTCGCCGGCGCGCGATCGGCGAGCAACTGGGCGAGCGACTGGCCGCTGATCTTCTTCATCACGAAGAACGGCAGCCCGTCGGCGTCGCGCGCGATCTCGTGCACCGGCACGATCGCGGGATGCTCGAGCCGGCCTTGCACCGACGCCTCGCGCTCGAAGCGATGGATCGCGCGCTCGGTCGGGTTCGCGGCGCGCATGCGCTTGAGCGCGACGTCGCGGCCGACCTGCTCGTCGCGCGCGGCCATCACCTCGCCCATGCCGCCCTTGCCGATCCGCCGCACGATCCGGTAGCGGCCCGCGAGCAGCGTCTCGGAGCTCGGCGCCGGCCGGTCCGGTCCGGGTTGCTCGTCCCCGGTCACCGCGACCTTGATGGTCGCCTGGGTTTCCGGCTTGCCCTTGCTGTCGGAGCTCATACCGCCCCGATTGTGGCATGGCGATGCGGTTACCGGGCGTCGGGCACCGGAACCGGTACGACGTCGACCGCGACCGCGACCGCGAGGTCGCGATCGTGGAGATACGCACCGGCACCGGCGATCAGGGCATCGACGTCGAGCCAGCTCGACAGCTCGATCGTCACCGCGACTCCTGGCTCGCAGCCGAAGCCGACGCCGTGGCCCCAGATCGACGCGATGCCGAGCTGCGCGACGAGGTCGTCGCCGGTCGCGCCCAGCGCGTCGACCTTGGACAGCGCGATCGTCCCGGTCCCGGTGACGCCTAGCGCGGCGTAGTGAGTCGGGCACGGCATGACGAAGCGATAGCCCGCGTACGTGCCGGACGCGGTGGTCACGTCCTCGATCGAGCCACGCGTGCCTGGCCCGGACGGAGCCTGCTCGACACACGCGCCGAGCAGCAACAAGGCGAGGTAGCTGCGCGCCATCGAGATGCAGGTTAGTCGCGCCGCGTTGGCGCGCAACGCGTGCAGCGCGTGCACCGCGTGGCAGCGACTGGCAGAGCGAAGCCGGTGCGCCGCACGTGACCTCGGTTCAGCGACGCGAGCGGTGACTGGATGCTACGGCACCAGCTCCTGCAGGAACGCCATGCCGTCGGCCTTGCCGGCGATCATGCCGGCGACGAGCCGCGCCGTGATCCGCGCCATCGGCGGGCCGTTCTCGATGATGCCCTTGAGCGCGCTCTCGGCCGCGGGCTTGCCGGCATCGGTCTTCGCGAGCGTGATGAACGCGGCGGCGACGGTGAGCCGCCGCATCGCCTGGTTCTCGGAGTCGTTCATCAGATCGGCGAGCTTCTTCGCCTCGTTGGTCTTGGCGTAGGCCGCGGCGAGCGCCGGCAGCATCGCCGCGCGCACGTCGTGCGACGGATCGTCGAGCAGCGGCTCGAGCAGCTGCACGGTGAGCGCCGGCTCGCGATCGACGAGGCCGATCGCGGCGGCCGCGGCCATCACGCGCTCGCGCTCGGCGCGCGAGGCGAGCGCGCGGTGCAGGCGGCCGAGCACCGCCTCCTTCGGCGCGACGCGCGCGATCGTCGTCAGCGCCGCCTGGCTGAGCTCGGGATCCGGGTCGCGCACGGCGAGCGACAGCGCGCGATCGCGCACCCCCGCGTCGATCTTGTCCTTCTGTGCCGCGAGCCGCTCGAGCGCGGCCTTGCGGACCTGCGGATCGGGATCCGCGAGCGCCGCCGACAGCGTCGCCGCCGCGCGCACGCCCGAGCCGAGCGCGGCATCGACCGCCTCGACACGCACGAGCGGCGAGCCATCGGCGACCGCGAGCGCGATGAGGTCGGCGGCGCCGATCTGCTTCGCGGTGCGCACGAGCGCGAGCTTCTCGCCCTCGTCGCCGCGCGAGAACAGCTTCGCCATCGCCGTGCTCGCCGGCTTCGGCGCGTCAGCGCCGAGCGCGCCGACGGCGCGGATCGCGATCACGCGGACGTCGCGGTCGGGATCGTCGAGCAGCGCGACGAGCGCGTCGCCGATCCCCTGGGCGACCTTGCCCTTGTCGACGGTCATCGCGAGCACGCGCGCGGCATCGGCGCGGATCTCGCGGTCCTGATCGCGGACGAGCTTCTGCGCGATCCCCGCGCCGTTCTTCGCGGGATCCGGCCCGTCGGCGACGCACTGCATGACGATCCGCCGCACGTCGGCCGCCGTGTCGTCGACCGACTTCGCGAGCGCGCGCCGCGCATCGGCGCTGCCGGCGAGCGAGGCGTTGCACAGGCCATCGACGGCGATGGGATGGAGCGCGGGATCCTCGGTCGTGCGCGCCGCGATCGACAGGTAGTCGACGACCTGCGAGAACGGCTTCTTGCGCGCGAGGTGCGCCCAGATCTTGACCGCGTCGCGGCGCGGCCGGCCCTTCTCGCGCCACATCTGCGCGATGCCGTCGATCGCGACGCCGACGCTGCCGCCGGTGAGCGCGCTCGCGGCGAGGCCCTCGGCGGCGCCGATCCGCACGTTGTAGCTGTCGGCCTTCGCCATCTTCACCAGCTTGTCCTGGTAGGCGCGGCCGAGCTTGCCCGCGGCCTCGGCGGCCGCCGCGCGCACGTCGGAATCGTCTTCCTTGAACATCTTGTCGAGCGCCTCGGCGGCCGCGGCGTGGTTCGACACGCCGACCTCGCCCCACGCGAGCGCCGCGGCGACGCGCAGCGGCTTGTCGAGCTTCTTGTCGTCGAGCATGTCGGTGAGCTGCTTCGCCGCGAGCTCGGCATCGACCTTCGCGTACAGCGGCAGCGCGGCCGCGCGCACGGCGACCGACTTCGACTCGAACGCGGCCTTCGCCGCTTCGACGAGGTTCGCCACCTTCGGCATCGGCTCGAGATCGCGCAGCGTGTCGATCGCGAACACGCGCGCGTCGCCCGGCGCCTTGTCCTGCGCGACGAGGCTCGTCAGCGCGGCCGCGGCGGTCGCCGGATCCTGCGCGAGCGCCGCCTTGATCTGGGCCTTCGCGCGCTCGCGCTGCGGCGCCGAGGCATCGGGATCGGCGAGCACCTGCGCGGCGCCCGCGGCCGACGGCGCGTCGTCGGTCGACGCGACCGCGAGCTCGACCTGCAGCTCGCGCCGCGCCGCCGGATCGGTCGCGCGCTCCATCGCCGCCCGGAACAGCGCCTTGCCGCGCTCGCCGAGGTTGCGCACCGCGCCGAACGCGATGCGGCGCTGCTCGGCATCGGGAGTGCTCAGCGCCTGCACGAGCGTGTCCTTGTAGATGTCGTTGCGGCGCTGGGCCGCCGCGCCGGCGGCCGCGACCGCCGCGCGCTGCACGGCCGGCGACGGCATCGCGAGCGCCTTCTCGATCAGCTGGACCTCGGTCGGCGTGCCCCGCGTGACCGGGCGCAGCGCGGTGAGCAGCTCGGCGAGGTCTTCCGGATCCTTCTCGGCCGCCTTGCCGAGCGCCGCGAGCGCCTTCTCGTCGCCGGTCGTCGCGTACTCGACGAGCCCGGCGAGCTGCGGCGCCATCATCGACGTCACGTGATCGCTCCAGCCTCCGCGCGACGCGCCGAGATCGTGCTTCTCGATCTTCTTCCACACCTCGGGCGCGACCATCGCGCGCGTGAGGCCGGTGTCGGCGACGTACTTGCCGTAGCGCGAGCCGGGCAGCCAGCCGAACGCCGACAGCCCCGCGCGCCCGCCGCGCACGAGCACGTGATCGCCGCCCGCGCGCGACTCGAGATCGAAGAACACGCGGCCGCGCATCGAGAACAGCATGATCAGCATGATCAGGACGGGCACCGCGGCGATGCCGCCCGCGACGGTCAGGTAGTAGCGCTTGCTGCGCTGCACGACCTCGGCCTCGGAGGCCGACGTCGGCACGATGCCCTCGTGCCGCAGCGTCGCGAGCTCCATCAGCGTCAGCCGGCCGCGATTGCCGATCTTCGAGCCGAGCAGATCGAACGCGCGCCGCGCCGCCGCGCGAGCGGGCGCGGCGAGGATGCGCACGCGCGGCTGCAGCACCTCGTGGCGCAGCATCCACGCGCGACCCGACGCGTCGGCGCGCACGATCACGCCGCGCGACTCGAGCATGCCGAACGCGGTCTGCGCGAAGCCGGGATCGAGGTTGACGCGATCGATCAGCTCGTCGGCGCCGCGCGGGCCCGGCGGGCCGTCCGACAGCTCGCCGCACAGGCGCAGCGCCGCGCGCTCGTTGCCGGTCGCGCGACAGGCCTCGTGCAGCCACTCCGACTCGAGCTCGCCGGCGCCGCCGAGATCGTGAAGCGCGCGCGGCGACGTCAGCCTGAGATCGCGCATCGCCATCGCGGCGATCTGCAGATCGGCCGTCAGCACGCCGGAGGCGTTCGCGAGCCCGACGGCGACCGCCTCGGCGAGCTTCGGATCCGCGGCGACGCCCGACAGCGACAGCACGCGATCGAGCAAGCCGGCCGCGGCCTCCGGGTGCATGCGCGGCAGCTCGTAGCGGTTCGACGGCGGGAACAGCGAGCCGGTGCGGCGCTCGAGCACGCCGAGCACGTGCATGCGCTCGCTCGCCGACACGAACAGGAACCGCGCGCGGCCCGCCGAGCGGCTGACCACCTTCGCGAACATGTCCGCGATCTCGGCGATGATCCGCTCGTCGGCGCACGCGAGGTCGACGTCGTCGACGACGAACACGAACTGCTGGCCCTGCACCGCGTTGGCGACCGCGCGCGCGAGGAACGCGATCGGCGTCTCGTTGGAGTTGGGCTGGATGCCGAACGCGGACAGGCCCGCCGCGAAGCTCGCCGCCGGCTGCGCGAGGTCCTCGCACGCGAGCGCGACGACCCCGTGATCGCGCAGGTGCGGGATCAGGCCCGCGCGCACGAGCGATGTCTTGCCGACGCCGGTCTCGCCGTAGAGCAGCCCCGCGCGGAAGCCGTCCGCGGTGACCATGCGCGCGAGCTCGTCGCGCTCGGTCTCTCGTCCTTGCCAGACGTCGCGCTCTGCCTCGCCAAACGGATCGAGGCCGCGCAACGGCGATACCGTGCCCGGGTAGGTCGCGACCGCCACGTCCGCACTATACACTCGATGCATGGCTCGCTGGGTGATGCCCGTGCTCGTCGCTGCGTTCGCGGGCGCGGCGAGCGCGGGAAGCGGCGTCACGCGTACGACGATCACCGTGTGGTCGGCGCCGCAGCCGCCGCCTGCCGCGTACGGCGGCGTCAGCTATGGCGGGTACGCGCCGCCGACCGGCGCGCTGATCAGCGAGCAGCGCGAGATCGACGTGTCGTCGGGCGCGGAGGTGCGCGTCGCCGGTGTCGCCGCGACCGTCGATCCGGCGAGCGTGCAGCTGCGCGACCTCACGGATCCGGCCGGAACGAGCATCCGCGAGCAGCGCTTCGTGCCCGGTGCGGCGACGCCGGACGAGATTCTCGCACGCCACCTCGGCGACCCGGTCGTCGTGGTCACGCCGAAGGGCGACGTCGCCGGCGTGCTGCGCGCGGTCGACGTGCAGGCGCTCGTGATCGAGGTCGGCTCCGGCGATCAACGCCACCTCCAGGTGATGCGGCGCGACGGCTACGTCCAGGACGTGCGGCTGCCGGACGCTTCGGGCGCCGACAAGCCGAGCCTCGTGTGGCGGCTCGCCGCGAAGAAGCCGGGCAAGCACACCGTCGAGATCACGTACCGCGCCGAGGGCATGCAGTGGACCGCCGACTACCTCGCGATCCTCGACGAGGCGCAGAAGTCGGTCGACTTCTCGGCGTGGGCGACGATCCGGAACGCGACCGGTGCGTCGTTCGACAGCGCCGACGTCGTGCTCGTCAACGGCGGCGCGACGACGCTCGTGCCGAACACGGCGGGCGGCGCGGGGACGATCACGCCGCGCCCGCCGGCGCCGCCGCAGCGCTACACGGTGCCCGGTCCGGTGCGCATCGGCGCGGGCGAGTCGGTGCAGGTCGAGCTCGCGAAGCCGCGCACCGGCGCGAAGGCGCGCTCGGTCGTCACGTTCGAGGCGATCCCGGACTCGTCGGCGAGCTTCCAGGCGTATCCCGGCGTCGATTGCAACCAGTGGAACACGAGCACGGCGGCCGCGGGACGCGCCGAGGTCGCGATCGAGGTCGACGTGCCGAACACCGGGCCGCTGCCCGACGGCCGCGTGCGCATGTTCAAGCGCAAGGCGGATCGCCTCGAGCTCGTCAGCGAGGACCAGCTGCGCGCGAGCCCGGGCGGCGCGCGCATCCGGCTCGCGCCCGACAACGACGTCACCGGCGAGCGCCACGCGGTGTCGTGCTCGTACGACGAGCGCGCGCGGTCGTTGCACGAGAAGATCGAGGTCAAGGTCGAGAACAAGGGCAAGCAAGCGACCGACGTCGTCGTCCGCGAGTTCATGTTGCGGTGGCCGGTGTGGCGCATCGAGCCCGCCGACGAGACCGTGCGGGGCACGCGCGCCGGCGCGCAGACGCAGGAGTATCGGGTCAGCCTGCCGTCCGGCGGGCGCAAGACGATCGCGTACAGCGTCACGTATCGATGGTGAGACGCGCGCTGGTGGTCGTGGCGATCGGCTGCGGCGCGCGCCCGCCGCTCGCGCCGGCCGTGCCGGTGGCCGACATCGACGTCACGCTCTACCGCGATGTCGCGCTGATCCGGCAGCGCGTCGCGGTCGACGTCGCGGCGCGCGATGCGACGGTCGGCGTCGAGCTCGCGGCCGGCGCGACGGCCGATCAGGTCGCGCTCGTCGATCGCGGCGGGCTCGACGTGCGGGTGGTCCACGGCGAGCCCGGGCCGGCGCGCCCGGCGGACGGCGCGATCGCGACGCCCGAGCTCCGGCTCGAGGTCCGCGCGCCGCACCCCGGGCACTACGCGGTCGCGATCGCGTACGCGACCCAGGACGTGCGGTGGGACGCCGCGTACACGATGACGACGACGCCCGCGCGCGAGCGTGCGGTGCTGCACGGCGCGATCGCGATCCGCAACACGACCGGGCTCGTGCTGCGCGGCGTGTCGGCGCGCGTCGTCGACGCCCCGCTCGCGGCGACGCGCCAGAACAACGCCGACCAGCTCGCGGTCCAGCTCGTCGGCGGCACGCCCGACTCGCGCCCACCGGCGACGCCGCGCGAGCTCGGCCGCATCGATCTCGGCGACGGCGAGACGCGCGTCGAGCTGCTCGCCGAGGCGCGCCCGCACGCGATGCACTCGGTCCTCGTCTACGATCCGATCGGCACCAAGCTCGACGTGCCGAGCACCGCGCCGGCGCGCGATCCGGCGCTCGGCGTCGAGCCGCCGCCGACGACCCACGTCACCGAGAGCTTCGAGGTCGCGCGCGACGAGCACGAGGTCGCCGGGCTGCCGGCCGGCCCG
>JBLMXA010000992.1:0-13465 GCA_050257515.1 Acidobacteriota bacterium
GTGCGCGGTTCTGTTACAACGCCGCCATGAGGTGGACACTCTCGATCGTGTTTTGCGTCGCGTGCGGGACGAGCGCGCTGCCGGCGGGCGCCGTGTGCAAGCAGTCGTCGGACTGCGAGTCGGGGCTCGGCTGCCTCGACGTCGCGCAGTTCAGCGGCTCGGCGTGCACCGTCGTCGGCAAGAGCTGCTCGAAGACCTGCACCGGCGATCCCGACTGCGCGGGGCTCGGCTCCAACTTCAGGTGCTTCGCCGGCTGCGGCGCCGACATGACGTGCGAGCAGGTCGGGCCCTGACGTTCACGGTGGCGCACGCGCGCCACGGCAGGAGCCGGCACGACCCCTCGGAGCGAGCGCGCGCGCGGTCGGCGGCTGGCACGAGACGTGATGCGCGTCGGCCGTGCTCCGCATCCTCGCGTGTTCGATCTTCACCATCACCGCGCTCGCCGGCTGCGGTGGCGGCACGTGCTTGCTCCCCGGCGATGACGGCAGCTGCGGCGGAGGTGGCGGCGGCGGCGGAAGCGCTCCGAGCTTCCACTCGTTCGGCGACCCGCAGCTGATGAAGCTCGCCGGCGCCGATCTGCTGAACATCACCTCCGCAGATGACGCCGATGACTACACCGGCTACGCCGGCGACTCGCGCGAGGAGGCGACGCTGTCCGCCGACGGCTCGCCGCCGGTCTGGGCTGCCACGCCGATCGCGATGTTCTACACGCCGAGCTTTTCGTGCGCCGACGTGTGCGTCGCCGCGTGGCACACGCGGGACGATCCGGTCGTCCACGCCGCGATCCGCACGCCCGACGGCTGGCTGGCACCGACCGCGTTCGAGTCCGCGATCCGCTCGCCCGCCGCGGCGACGTTCGGCGACGTCGTGCTCGTCGCGTGGGCGACCTGGGTCAGCGACGCCGGCGCGCGCGTCGAGCTGCGCCGGCTCGACGCGGCGGGCCACCTCACCGGCAGCTGGACGCTCGCGACCGCCGCCGACCACGGCCACCTGTCGGTCACGATGACCGCGACCGGCGGGCTCGTCACCTGGCAGCGCGGCAGCGTGAAGCCCGACGGCACGCTCGAAGCGTTCGTCGTCGCCCAGCTGCTCGATACGAGCGGCGCGCCGGCCGGCACGCCGTTCGAGCTCGCGGGGGTCGAGGGCGACGCCGACTACTATCGGGGCGCGCCGACCGTGTTCGCCGGCGGCGTGTACCACGTCGTCCACGGCGGGCTCGGCGCGGGCGTGCCGTGGTTCGTCGTCGATCCGGTCGCGCGCACGATCGCGCTCGATCCGCTTCCCGCACTCGCCGATCCGATCGAGCAGATCGTGCCGCTCGCCGACGGCCTCGCGCTGTCGGTCGGCGACCTCCACGGCGGCGTCGCGAAGCTCGCGGCCGGCCAGCTGTCGCCGGTGCTCGCGTATCCCGATCGGGTGACGATCGCGCCGGCGGCCGACGGCAGCCTCGCGGCCGCGTTCGGCGACAACGGCTCGGTGTACCTCACGTCGATCCCGGCGACCGTCGACGCCGAGGCCGACGCGGTGCCGATCGTCAAGCGCTACGAGGTCTCGAGCGGCGGCGGGTGCGCGGCGGGCGGCGGCGGTGGCGGGCTCGCGCTCGTCGCGATGTTCATGGGCATCCGGTTGTCGTGCGCGCGGCGAGGTCGGCGACCTCCGTCGCGGTGAGCGCGCGCGAGTAGACGCGCACGTCGTCGAGCGCGCCCTCGTAGTAGAACGTGCCCCAGCCGCCGAGGCTCGCGGTCAGCTCGGTCGTCGAGCAGTCGATCGTGTCGACCCAGGGCGTCAGGTCGCCGGGCGCGCCGGACGCGACACCGTCGATGTACGTCTGCCCCGTGGCGTTCGTGCGATCGAGCACGTGCGCGACGTGAACCCAGGTCCCGACCTGGAGGATGCCCTGCTGCGAGCGCGTCGTCGCGTAGTGGTTCGTCGCGTCGTAACCCGAGAAGCCGGCATCGCCGAGGCCGCCGACGAACCCGACGATGTAGGCGACGCCGGTGCAGTGCGCCAGCTCGAACGTGCGGATGTCGGCGCGGTTCGTCAGGCTCGTCGCGTTGACCCAGTAGGCGAGCGTGAAGCTGCCGGTGCCGCCGCCGAAGCCGAACGCGCTCGTCGTGCGCAGGTCGATCGCGCCGGTGACGCCGTCGAACTGGAGCGCTCCGCCGATCCGGCCGGCGACCCAGGTCGCACCGCCGACGACGTCGCCGTCTTGCGCGTTCGGGGAGATGTCGTGTGCGACGGTGCCGGCGCCGTCGTCGAGCGGCCAGTACGCGACGAGGCCAGGCGTCGTCGCGCAGCCGGCGACCGCGTCGCCCTGCGTGCCGGGGACATCGCCGGTGCTGCGCGCATCGCCGAGCGGATCGAAGCGCAGCCGCCCGCACGCACCGGCCATCATCACGATCGCCGCGACGACGACGCGCGTCATTCCTTCTCGGGATCCCACGTCTCGGGCGCGACGACCTCGGCGAACGTCTTCGGCGGGCGTTCGACGTCGCGCGCGAGGCTGACCTCGTAGCTGAACATCCCGGGCTGCGGGCGCTTCGCGGTGCCGCCGCGGATCGCGTCGGCGCACGCGAGCACGCGCGCGAGCGTCGGCCGCGGTCCCCACGTCGTGTACGGACACCGCCAGCACGGGCGCTTCAGCATCGCCTCGTCGATCGCGATCGTGGTGTCGCCGCCATCGTGCTCGACCTGCTCGATCGACACCCGGTCGGCGTCGACGTACAGCAGCGCGCGCGGCGCGGCCGCCTCGAGCGCGTCCCACCCGGCGCGCTCCACTCCCTGCGCGCGCAGCCACGCGAGCTGGTGGACGAGCGGATGCCTGGCGAGCGCCGCGACCGCGGCGGCGTGGTTCGCGCCGATCGTCAGCGCGCGCACGCCGCGCGCGGCGAGCTCGTCGAAGATCGCGGGCGACGAGAATCCGCGCAGCAGGACGTGCTCGACCGGCAGCGCCTTGAGCTTGCCGAGCTCGGCGCGGTTCGCCGGGTTGACCGCGACGCGCGCCGGGAAGCCTTTGTAGTGGAACGCGGTGTCGTGACGCTCGTCGGTCTTCCACGCCGCGAGGTGCTTGCGGACGAGCGCGCGCGCGTCGCGCTCGAGGCGCGACGAGTTGACCCATGCCTGCGCCGAGCCCGAGCCCAGGCCCTGCGCGATCTCGAGCTGCAGCATGATCAGCTGCGCACGCTCGCGCGCGCCCTGGCCCTCGAGCCACTTCGCGTACGCGACGCGAGCGCCATCCGCACGCGACGTCACGACCTCCTGCCACAGCGCTTCGTTCCGGGGCACCGCGCCGATTGAAGCGTGTTTGGCGTGGGCACTGCAACTCGTCGTGCGCAGGTTGCGCCCGACAGCTGTCGCGGCGACGACGACATTCCGCACACCTGGCGCGGGTACGCGGTTTGCCAAGGCGAGCCGCATGCGTTCATCTCGAGTCTTGTTTGCGATCGTCGCGCTCGCGGGCTGCGCGGCCGACACGGGCGATCCCGCGACCAGCACCACCGAGTCGGAGCTGTCGACGAACACGCACACCGCGTTCAATTACTTCGTCGCGAAGGGCCTGACGAAGCGCCAGTCGGCAGGCATCGTCGGCAACCTGATGCAGGAGTCGAGCGTGAACCCGACGGCCGTGCAGTACGGCGGCGGTCCGGGCCGCGGCATCGCGCAGTGGAGCGTCGGCGGCCGCTGGGATCACAGCTACCACGACAACGTCGCGTGGTACGCGAGCAAGCACGGCACGAGCCGGTGGGCGCTGAGGACGCAGCTCGGCTTCATCTGGTACGAGCTCGCGAGCGTCGGCGGCTACGGCCTCCACGCGCTCCGCACGAGCACGACGATCGCGGGCGCGACGGTCGCGTTCATGCGCGACTACGAGATCTGCGGCCTGTGTGATCAGACGCGCCGGATCACGTACGCGCACCAGGTCTACAACGCGTACGCGACGAGCGCGGCGCAGACGTGCTACTCGCCGACGATGGGCACCGACGTCGCCCACGGCACGTGCGTCGAGAGCCCCGACGACGGCGAGCTCTACGCCTGCGACGACGGCGACTGGGTGCCCGCCGAGATCGCGCCCGCGCCGTGCGGCGAGGCGCTCGTCCACGGCGACTAGAACACGTACCCGAAGCCGAACGAGAAGCCGCTCGCGAGCGTCGTGTAGCCGGTCGAGCGGCCGGTTGCCTCGCCGACCGTGCCGAGCGCGAGATCGAGCTCGGGCCCGGCCTGCAGCACGATGCGGTGGCTCGGATAGAACGCGAGCGGCAGCTGCAACCGCGTGAGGAACGCGGTCTGGCTCGTCTGCATGACGAGGTTCGGCATGCCGGTGTCCTGCTCGCGGCTGCCGAACAGCACGCCGAGCGCGAGGGTGGGGCGCGCGAACACGCTGAACCCGAGCCGCTCGTGCAGCGTCAGCGTCGCCGCGCCGCCGAGCGCGCGCGACGTGCTCGTGTCGCTCGTGCGATCCTGATCGAACAGCAGGTCGCCGCCGATCGACACGTTCGGGTGGACGAAGTAGCGGTACCCGGCGCTCAGCAGCAGGTCGACGCGGGTGCTCGAGGTGGCGCCCTCGCCGTGATAGCTGACGATCGACATCGCGCCGAGCGCGACCTCCGACACGCCGGCGTCGATGTCGGTGATCGTGCCCGGATCGTCGGTGGTGGTGAGCGTGTCGGCACCGGCCGGCGAGGCGAGCACGAGAACGGCGGCGAGGACGCGCGGCTGCAAGGGCCGAGGATCCGAGCACGAGCCGTGCGCGGGAGCAAAATTTCGGAGGATAATCGTCGCCATGGAGCCGGCGACGCTAGAGGTACGGCTCCTCGGGCCGACGATCGTCGCGCGCGGGGGTACGAGCCTGCCGCTGCCGCCGTCGCGCAAGGTGCGCGCGCTCCTCGCGTACCTGGCGCTCAGCCCGCACGCGGTGACGCGCGCTCGCCTGTGCGACCTGCTGTGGGACGTCGCCAACGATCCGCGCGGCGAGCTCCGCTGGTGCCTGAGCAAGCTGCGCGCGATGCTCGATGATGACCGCCACGCGCGCGTCGTCAGCGACGGCGAGCTCGTGTCGCTCGACCTCGCGGACGCGCGTGTCGACGTGCTCGAGCTCGAGCGCGCGGCACGCGCCGGCCTCGATCAGCTGTCGCCGGGCGAGCTCGCGGCGCTCGCCGATCGGTTCGCGGGCGACCTGCTCGACGGCTGCGAGGTCGACGGTGGCCCCGAGCTCGCCGGCTGGCTCGCCGCGCAGCGCCACCGCTATCGCACGCTGCACGTCGACGTGCTGCGCGTGCTCGTCGCTCGCGCGGCGCCCGACGAACGGTTCAGGAGGCTCGATGCGTGGCTGCAGGTCGCGCCCTTCGATCCGCAGGCGCACGCGGCGATGCTCGACGCGCTCGCGCGCGCCGGCCGGCTGCACGATGCCGAGGCGCACCTCGCCGCGACGGCGCGCACGTTCGACGCCGAGGGGCTCGACCCCTCGTCGCTGCGCGAGCACTGGCAGGCGCTGCGCGCGGCCGCGACCGGGCCGCGTGTCGAGAGCCTCGCGCCGCCGCCGCTCGCGCGCCCGCGCCGGCGCGCCGCGGTCGCGGTGATGCCGTTCGCGCAGCGCTCGCCCGGATCGGCGCGCGTCGCCGAGGGACTCACCGAGGACGTCATCATGCAGCTCGCGCGCATGCGGGTGCTGTTCGTGATCGCCCGCGGCAGCGTGTTCGCGCTCGCGGAGCGCGGCGTCGGTCCGCAGGAGGCCGCGCGCGTGCTCAACGTCGACTATCTCGTCAGCGGCTCGGTGCGGCGCGACGAGCGCGCGCTCGCCGTCGCGGTCGAGCTCGCCGACGCGCGAGACGGCACGATCGTGTGGACCGACAGCTTCGATGCCGTGGGCGAGGACGCACTCGCCGCGCTGCACGTGATCGTCGAGCGGATCGTCGCCGCGATCGCCGAGGAGATCGAGACCGAGGAGGCGCGGCGCGCCGTGCTCAAGCCGCCGAGCTCGCTCGACGCGTGGGAGGCGTACCACCGCGGGCTCTGGCACATGTACAAGTTCACCGGCTCCGACAACCGGCACGCCGAGCAGTTCTTCCGCGCGGCGCTGCAGCTCGATCCGACGTTCTCGCGCGCGCACGCCGGGCTGTCGTTCACGCACTTCCAGAACGCGTTCCTCGATCTCGCGCCCGATCACGAGCGGCAGATCGATCTCGCGCTCGAGACCGCGAGCCACAGCCTGGCCGCCGACGATCACGATCCGGCCGCGCACTGGGCGATGGGACGCGCGCTGTGGCTCCGCGGCGAGCACGGCGAGTCGGTGGCAGAGCTGCGCCGCAGCATCGAGCTCAGCCCCAACTTCGCGCTCGGCCATTACACGCTCGGGTTCGTGCACAGCCAGCAAGGCGATCCGAAGGCGGCGATCGAGGCGACGAACACGTCGCGCCAGCTCAGCCCGTTCGATCCGCTGCAGTTCGCGATGCTCGCGAGCCGCGCGATCGCGCACGTGCGCCTCGGCGAGCGCGACGAGGCCGCCGAGTGGGCTGTCAAGGCCACCGCGCGGCCGAACGCGCACACGCACATCCTCGCGATCGCGGCCGAGTGCCTGGCGCTCGTGGGCCGCACCGACGAGGCGCGGCGGTTCGTCGCGCGCATCCGCGAGCGCTCGCCGCGCTACACGATCGACGACTTCCTGCGCGCGTTCCGGTTCCACGCCGACGACGATCGCCTGTTCCGCGACGGCGCCCGCGCGATCGACTTCGGGCGCTGACTCACCGCCAGTGGTCCACATCCATCGCGCGCTGCTGCGGCGGAGGGTGGATCACGAGCCCGAACTCGCCGGTCTGCAGTGCGCCGCCGGTGCTGCGGAACGTGACCTTGTAGTCGCCGGGAGTCGCGAGCAGCGGCGGCGATGCGAAGTCGCATTCGGTCAGCCCCGCGGGCAGGGTGGAGCCGCAACCGGTCTTGCCCTCGCACGCGCGATAGCGCACGAGCTTCGTCGACGCGACGCTCGCGATCTCGCCGCCGGCGACGCGCCGGAACGTCGCGACGATCGCGACGCCGGGCGGCAGCGGCGGCAGGTCGCGCTGGCCGAAGATCAGCGCGTAGCCGCGCTCGTCGTACGTGTCGCCGAACGCGGCGACCGTGACGTGCGCGAAGTACGCGCGCTCCGCGGGCGACGCCGGCGCCGTCGCGATCTGCAGCGGCCTGGCCGCGGGAGCCGCGGTCGAGGCGCACGCGGCGAGCACGATGCACCACCTCATGTCCGATCAACGCGCGTGATCCGACAGGCTTACGCGAGTGCTTCCGAGCAGATAGCCCGGCACGCAACCGTTTCGGCGACGTGCCGATAAGCCAGGCATGTCGCACGAACAGCTGCTTCGCTCGGGCGCCGCGCCCTCGCTCGTCGGCACGGCCGCCCAGCACGCTGACGACGCGCTCGCGCGCCCTCATCCTTACCCTGCCTGGCAGCCCACCGCCGCCGGCGATCCGAACGCGCTGCTCCCGTGGATCGATCACGACCTCGAGGGCCACGACGCCGTGCTCGACGCGCCGCCGCGGCCGCGACGCGACGAGCCGGAGAGGTCGGAGTTCGCGAAGCCGGCGCGGACGACCAAGAGGGTCGTGGAAGATGTCGAGCGAGCGAAGCGCGTCGCCGAAGGCGCCGAATGGCTGGAACATGGAGCTCTACATACGGCGTCGCAGGCGCTCGCACCGGTGCTCGGCCCCCTCGGAATGGCTAGCGGCGCTGTGGAGATCGCGGAAGGCATTAGCGAGGCTCGCGATGGTCATGGCGTCGACGGCGCGTTGGATATTGCGTCCGGCGCAGCAGGCGTGGGTTCGAGTGGCGCTGGAATGGCTAGCCTTCTCGTCGCTGGCGCGATCCCATGGGCAGTTGGGCTCGGTGCAGCTGAGGATGGCATGGAGGTCGGGCACTACGGTGATAAGCAAGTGAAGGAGCTCGGCCGCTTGCACGACAGCGAAGGCAACGCGACCACTGCGTCTCGATGGGCCGGCGACACGGCTCGCGACGTACATGACTGGTTCGCCGATCGCGGCCATCCCGTCCTCGGTCATGTCGCGGGCGTTCCGACTCTCGCAGGTACGACGGTCATCGCCGGCGGTCTGGCCGTGGAGGCCGCAGCCGAGTCAGAGGGGCGCGCGGCAGGTGGCTGGCTCGGTCGCCGATCGCGCGTCAACCACTACAACGGCTACGATATGAATCTGGTTGGAGGTGCCGAGTCGTTCGCGCACTACGACGACACGCAAGAAGCCGCGATCGAACGCACGAAGCGCGAGCATCCCGAGCGCTGGGGACACAACCCGAACAACCTGACCCCAGATCAAGCATTTGCTCATCTCATCCAGCTCGCGGAGCACGGGAAGGGCTCATGACTGGCGAACCAAGACTGAAAGCGGATGATCTCCGGCTGCCGCCCGTTCGCTCCGACGATGTCGTCGAGAGATGGACGAAGCGAACAGCTCGCCCCATTCGCCGCACGATACGGGCTATCTGGCTGCCACTGTTTGCGACGGTGACGCTCGCGGTGAGCTTCGGCGCGCAAGACGAGCCGCTGCTGACCCGGATCCCGACCGCGATCTTGGCTGCGCTGATGCTAACGGGGGTCGTCGCGTTGCTGCTTCGTGCGGTGATTGGCCGCGATACCCGGTGGGTGAGGCGCCTCGTGCGAGACGGCGTGCCTCGTTGTGCGAGGGTCGTCGAGCGCGGGTACGTGACCGGCAAGCTGTTCTTCCTTCGCATCGCGTGGGAGGAGGGAGAACGCGAGGTCTCGGCGGTCATCGAGCTCCCGGCGACCGCCGATGTCGTCGAGGAAGACGCGTACGTCAGCGTGCTCGCGATCCCGCGTGTGAAGTACGTCGCGGTGCTCGTGAACCCGGACCTGCTCTGGATAGGCATCGTGCGGCGCCCGCCGAGACGTCTGGTCCGGAAAGGCATTCTTCGCGCGGGTGGAGACTCGGCCTCGCCCGCCGCCCCGGCGATGCCCACGGCGCGGGTCGTAACCCCGCGTAAGCCGCACGATCCGTAGGTGGCGCGTCGCTTGCTCGGAAGGGCCGCCATGCGGAACCAGCTTGGCTTCTTGATCGTCGTCACGGCGGCCTGCACGTCGAGCGCACCCGGCGGCTCGAACCCGGGCGGCGGCAGCAACGGCAGCGGCACGACGTTCACGCCCGGAGACACGATCTCGGCGGTCGTCACGATGTCCGATGGTGCGGGCGGCAGCACGAGCGAGGCGTGGATCGTGCTCGGCAGCACGTCGGGGCTGTGCGCGGATGCGACCGCGTCGCCGCCGATCGATCGCAAGAACCAGAAGCTCGTCACGATCCAGCTGACCGACGTCAATGGCTCCGCACGCGCGGCGCCGACCGTGGCCGGCACGTACACGATCTATCCGGACTCGGGCAGCGAGCCGGCGAAGTCGGCGTCGCTCACCACCGCGACGCTCGACGGCACGTGCCAGCCGATCGACGCCGACGCCGCGCAAGGGCAGAGCGGCACCGTGACGCTGTCCGCGGTCTCCGGCGGCGTGTTCAAGGGCAGCTACGACGTCACGCTCAACACCGGCGCGCACGTCACCGGCACCTTCTCGCCGACCGCGTGCCCGCAGCTCGCGACCGCGGTGACGAGCAACGCCACGCCCGCGTGCATGTAGCTCACAGCGTGCCGAGCAGATCGATGCGGCCAAAGCCGCGCGTCTTGCGCAGGAACTCGCCGATCTGCTTGCCGTTCTTCGGATCGATGTTCTTGGTGCCGGTGAGCAGGTAGCGCACGTAGGCCTCGACCGCGTCCTCGGGGACGCCGCTCGCCTCGAGCCGCCGCGCGTCGGCGAGGAACTTCGTGCGGTAGCTCTCGTACATCGCCTGCACCTTCTCGCGCACCGTCGCGATCGTCGCCTTGACGAGCTCGCCGCGCACCCACGCCTCGTTCGGGAGCCGGATCGCCTTGCCCTCCGCCGGGCACGTCGCCGGGCGCGCGAGCCAGCCCTCATCGCTGATCGGGCCGATCGCGAGCGGGAACGTCTCGTTGTCGAGCAGCGTCGTCTTGTCCTGCAGCGCCTCGGCGTGCAGCTTGACGGCGACCGCGGCATCGATCGAGCGGATCTCGACGGCGTAGTTCTCGCGCTCGCGGTGCGGCTGCTGGATCGTCGTCGGCTCATCGCGCATGCGCCGGCGCTTGTCCTCGACGTCCTGGCGCGCGCTGTTGCGGCTCTCCGACGCGCTCTGCATCCGCTCGCGCGCGCTCGACACGTAGTCCTGCGCCGACTGCACGCGGCTGCGCTGGTTCTCGACCTGGCTCTGCGCCGAGTCGAGGTCGCTCTTCTCGGAGCTGCAAGGCGAGCTCGAGCTCGAGCTCGAGCTCGAGCTCATGCAGTGTTCGTAGTCGCTGCGCCGGCGGTCGACCTCTTGCTCGTAGCGCGCCATGTCGTTGTTCGCGTCGTCGAGATCCTTCTGGTAACGGTCGAGGTCGTGCTGGATCGAGTCGACGTCGCGCTCGGCGCTCGCGAGGCGCTGCTCGGCGAAGCCGACGTCGCGCTCGGCATCGGCGCGGCGCGGGTTCGGCACGGTGTCGTAGCCGCGGATGTACTCGCACTCCTCGTTGCGCGAGCCGACCCTCATCGGCCCGAAGCGGTAGCCCGACAGCGCGCCGGCGACGTGCACGCCGTGGCCGTCCTTGCCGGGCGCCACGCCGACGACGCGCAGCGGGATCTTGTCGTCGAACGCCTGCGCGACGAGCTCGGGCTTGAGCTTGCCCGCGATGTCCTGCTCGCCCGGGTTGCCGGCGCCGAACCGATCGAGCACGACGTAGAACGTCAGCTCCTTCTGCAGCGACAGCTTGAGATCGCCGATCTGCGCCTTCGCGTCGCGATAGCCCGGGCGATAGATCACGCACGCCGCGTACTCGACGAGCGCGTTGCCGCGCTTGCCGTCCTCGCGGAACTTCTCGGCGCGCTGGTACGCCTGCTCGGCGAGCGCGTCGCGTACGCGGCCGTCCATCTCCTTCGCCCGCGGATCGTTCGGCGACCCGGCGAGCACGAGCTGCGTCAGCTCGAACGCCTTGCGCGAATCGGGGGTGTCGAGCAGCTGCTCGGCCTTCGCGAGCGCGGCCTGGATCGCCTCGTCGAGCGCGCGCTGCGCGTCGGTGTTGTCGGGCGCGAGCTTCGCGGCCTCCTGGATCACCGACAGCCCGGCCTCGATCTCGCCGCGCGCCATCAGCGCCTTGCCGCGCGCGAGCCGCTCGCCGCTCTGCTTCTGCGCCACCTGCTTGAGCTTGATCTGGACGTCGGTATTCCCCGGCTCGATCTTCTGCGCCTTCTTGTACTCGGCCGCCGCCTGGTCCCACATGCCGGCACTGGCATACTGATCACCGCGCTTCATCGCATCCTTGAACGGGCCGCCGCAGGCAGCGAGGACGACGCACAGGACGAGCAGGGCACGCGACATGGCGGAGTACCCTATCAAACGCCGCCGCAAGCTCAATCGGATTGATAGAGTGCTCCTGCCGTGATCCACGTGACCCGCCCTACGTTCCTGCTGCTCGTCGCGGTGTTGGCGGCCTGCACGCCACCGTCGTCGCAGCCGCCGCGCGAGGTCGCCTACCGGCCGGAGACGCTCGAGAACGCGCTCGCCGGCCTGCCGACCGACACCTCGCCGACCTCGACTATCCAGCGCTCGCGCGTGCTGCGCGCGCTCGGCCGCCAGGGCGAGGCGGTGCGCCAGCTCGAGGAGTCGCTCGAGCAGGCGCGGCTGCGGCTCGACTGGCGGGGCATGAGCGACGCGTGGCGCGAGCTCGGCGACGTCCAGATCGAGATGGCGCGGCCGCAGGACGCGCTCGACACCTACGCGAAGCGGCTGACGAACGCGAAGTCGCTCGACGCGACGCGCGACCGCGCGTTCGCGCAGGTCGACATGGCGTACGCGTTCGTGTTCCTGTCGCAGTGGACGCCGGCGCAGCACGCGCTCGAGGACGCCGAGGTGCTCGCGAAGAGCGACCTCGAGGCCGATCCGGAATCGCTCGAGAAGATGGCGTACGTGCGCGAGAAGCTGCTCGCGCGCGAGGTCGCGATCGATCTGCTCGACCGCGCGCGCGCGGAGTACGCGCAGCAAGGCGACGCGAGCGGCGAGGCGCGCACGGCGATCGCGCGCGCGTACCTGCTCGCGATCGAGCACGAGACCAGCGCGCCGCTCGACGGCTCGCTCGACGTGCTCGCCGCGCGCTCGCGCGATCCGGAGGCGCGCGCGCGCCTGTTGCGCTACCGCGGCGAGACCGCGTACCTGTTCGACAAGCAGTACCCGCGGTGCCTCGCGCTCGCGGAGGAGGGCCTGCCACTCGCCGAGCGGCGCGGCAACCAGAACCTCGCGAAGGGCATGAACATCCTCGTGTCGGTGTGCGCGGGCAAGCTCGGCAACGTGCCGCGCGCGATCGCGACCGCGCAGAAGGCGGTCGCGTACTCCGAGGACGAGTGGCAGAGCACGTCGGTGCCGAGCGCGCGCCAGGCGGTCGGCTTCGAGGCGCTGCTGCTCTACCGTCACATCCTCGAGCTCGACGTCAAGCTGCCCGAGCGCGAGCGCGTCGCGGCGGCGTTCGACGCGATGGAGAAGGCGCGCGGGCGCGCGTACCTCGACGCGGCCGTGCGCGGCGGCGCGAACCTGCTCGCGAGCTCGGCCGAGGTGCCGCCGCTGCTCGCCGCGGACAAGAAGCAGGTCGAGGCGCACCTCGCCGAGATCGACAAGGAGATCGTCGCCGGCAAGGACGATCGCGAGCAGCTCGAGCGCCGGCGCGACGCGCTGTGGGCGCTCGACGACGTCAGGGCGGCGATCGCGTATCACAACCCGCTGATCACGCGCCTCGCCGCGCCGCGCCCGGCGACGCTCTCTCGCGCGCGCCAGCTGCTCGACGACAAGACGATGCTCGTCGCGTTCCTGATGACGAACGACCAGGCGGTCGCGATCGCGGTGACGACGACGAGCGAGCGGCTGTACGTGATCGACGGTGGGCCGAACGTGCTCGCCGCCGACGTCGCCGCGCTGCGCGACGACGAGCTGACCGATCCGCACGCGCCGCTCGACGAGGTGCGCGGCAAGGCGGGCGCGCTGTACCGCAAGCTGCTCGGACCGGTGAAGGACCTCGTCGACGCGCACGAGCGCATCATCGTGCTGCCGCACGGGGCGCTGGCGATGCTGCCGTTCGAGGCGCTCGTCGACGACTCCGGCAAGTTCCTCGTCGAGAACCACGAGGTGACGTACAGCGAGTCGGCGACGCTCGCGCTCGAGGACGCGCAGCAGAAGCCGCCCGCCGGCGCGCGCCGAGGCTTCGTCGGCCTCGGCGATCCGGTCTACGACTGGGCGGACTTCGCCGCCCATCGCGCCGAGGGCGTACCGGCCGACGGCCGCGGCCTGCATCGCTACCTCGGCGCGCGCACGACCGCGTCGCGCGGCGCGCGCTTCGGGCTCGAGCGGCTACCCGGCACCGCGCGCGAGG
>JBLMXA010000993.1:0-6143 GCA_050257515.1 Acidobacteriota bacterium
GAGACCGAGAAGCAGCTGGCCAAGGTGTTCGATCAAGCCGAGCGCGCGCACGCGGTGCTGCTGTTCGACGAGGCCGACTCGCTGTTCGCGAAGCGCACCGAGGTCAAGAGCAGCAACGATCGCTACGGCAACATGGCCGTCAACTACCTGCTGCAGCGCCTCGAGCAGTACACCGGCGTCGCCGTGCTGACGACGAACAAGGACGCCTCGCTCGACGAGGCGCTCCAGCGCCGCCTCACGCTCCACCTGTACCTCGACATTCCCGAGCTCGAGGAGCGCGAGCGGCTGTGGAAGTCGTTCATGCCCGAGAAGGCGCCGGTCTCGCGCGACGTCGACTACCACACGCTCGCGCGCGAGTTCGAGCTGTCGGGCGGCTACATCAAGAACGCCGCGGTGCGCGCCGCGTTCCTCGCCGCGTCGCACGACGCGCCGATCAGCATGGAGCTGCTGCGCCTCGCCTCGGCGCTCGAGATGGAGGACATGGGCCGCGTCGTGTTCCACCGCCGCAAGGGCTCGTTCGCCGAGACCGCGCTGGGCTCGTAGCGCTACCGCGCCGCGGCCGGCTGGAACTGCGGATCGCCAGCCTGCTCGAGCACGAAGCTGAGCTCGTCGGCGGTGACGGCCTCGATCTGTGCCTCGCTTCCGGCGATCCCGCCGTGCCCGGCCTCGCCGTCGACCCGCAACCATACCGGGCGTCCGCTCGTCGTCGCCGCGGCGACGCGCGCCGCGAACTTGCCGCTCATCCACGGTGGGACGCGCTGATCGTTGAGGCCGACGACGAGCAGCACGCCCGGATACGGCGCGTGGGGCCTCACGTTCTGATACGGATCCATCGCGAGCAGCCCTGCCATGCCGGTGGCGGTGTCGGGCGAGCCGAGGTCGTCTTCCTGACCCGGCCCGTTCGGCCACGCGGCGATCCGCACCGGATCGAGCACGCCGGCCTCGATGATCGCCGCGGCGAACAGCTCGGGACGCTCGTCGATCGCGCGCCCGATCAAGACACCACCCATGCTGACGCCTTGCGCGGCAAGCTTTGCAGGGCTCGTGTAGTGCTTCGCCACGAGGTAATCGGCGCACGCGAGGAAGTCGCGCACGCCGTTCATCTTCTTGTCGCGGCGGCCGTCCTCGTACCAGCGCCGGCCTTTCTCCCCGCCGCCGCGCACGTGCGCCACCGCGTACACGCCGCCGCGCTCCAGCCACGCGACGAGCAGCGGGTTGAAGAACGCCGGGATGCTCACCCCGTAGCCGCCGTAGCCCATGACGATCGTCGGATGGCTACCGTCGAGTGCGAGGTCCTTGCGGTGCAGGATCGACAGCGGCACCTCGACGCCGCCGATGCTCGCCACCGAGACCTCCTCGGCGGCGAGCGAGTCGAGATCACCGTTGGCTCCCGTGCCGAGCCCGAGATCCTCGATCTTGCCGTCGCGCTCGCCATACCAGTGGAGCGGTCGCAGCCACGAGGTCAAGCCGACGGCGACGCCGTTGGTTTGCGCCGCACCCGCGATCATCTCGGTGCCGTCGAGCGGCAGCGCCAGCCGCGTGCGTGCGCCGGTGGCGTAGTCGACCCGCCAGAGGCGGTCGATGCCGGCGGTCGCGTCGACCACGTAGAGCGCGTCGTGCGCCGCAGTGATCGACTGCACGACCGCGTCGGGGTCCTCGGGGACGATCACCTTCGCGCGGGAGAGATCGGGATGCGCGAGCGGCACGCGCACGATCCGGCCATTCGGGGCGCCTTGCTTGAGCAGGAGATAGAGCTCGGCGCCGTGCGCCTGCGCGTCGAGCACGTGCGCGTCGTAGCCGGCGACGCTCGTCCAGGCGCGAGGCGGCTGGCCGTGCGGCGAGCGCGCGACCAGGACGCGTTCGTCCTCGCGCGCCGTGCTCGGCAGCGCGATCAGCCAGTCCGCGCCTGCTGCGTGGACGATCGGCGCCTCGTGGTGATCGAGCGCCATGCCGGCCGAGACGCCGGTGCCCGCGATCTCCGAGTCGCGGTCGACCGCGGTCCCGATCCGGTGGAGGTACGCGCGCAGGTCGAACAGTCGCTGTTCGGGTTCGGGGTGCGTCCGTCGCAGGTAGTAGAAGCCCGTCCCGTCCGCGGTCCAGCTCATCGCCGCGCCGTCGAGCTGCGTGACGGCGACGTCCGGTAGCACGGCGCCGGTCCGGACGTCGACGATCTGGATCTGCGTGTTTGCCTCGTCCCCGCCAGCGACCACCCCGACCGCGACGTGCGCCTCGTCGGGTGACACCACCGCCCACGCGACGACCGGAGGGGCACCCCCGCCCGGCGGCGGCGACGGCTCGAGCAGCACCCGCGGTGGCTCGCCGCCCTCGCGCATGGTGAGTCGTGGCGACGCCGAGCCCGTCGGCCATTCGAGATAGAACAGCGCACGCTGCGAGCGCCGCAGGACGAGGGTCAGGTTGCCTGGCCGCAGCTGTGCGATCCGCTGCGCGAGAGCGCCCCGGCCGGGAATCCTCGCCAGCTGCGCCGCGGTCCACCGGCCGTGCGCGGCGAGCCACGCGTCTCGCTATGGATTGTGCTCGCCCTCCATCCACCGGTACGGATCCGAGACCTTGGTGCCGAACAGATCCTCGACGATGTCGACCGTTCGCGCGGCCGGCGGACCGGCGGGCGGCGCCGGCGGTGGCGACGACCGCTTCGCGGCGGCCACCGGCGGATGCGCCTGCGACGGCGCCTGGGTGCGGGTCCCGCCGCACGCGACACCGGCCGAGATGACCGCGACCACAGCCCCCAGATCAGCAATGCGACCCATGACACTCCCGACGATAGGCCGACCAGCATACCTCGCGCGCCGCGCATCGTTGCGCCGCTGCCAGCCGATCCGGCGCCGGGCTAGCTGCTACGACGCGCGGACGTGCCGAGGAACACGAGCAGGAGCAGGCCGGCGAGCCCGAAGCACGCGTAGCGAACGATCTTGAGCTTGCTGCTGGACTTCACGACCGGCGGCGCGGCGACCGCGAGGGTGGCGTCGAGCGTCAGCGGCGCCTTGCCCTCGGTATCGATCGGCAGCTTGACGTGCGTGCCAGCGCCGCCGTTCGTGCTCGGCACGAGCGTGACCGGCGCCCCGAGCCCGACGAGCGTCGCCCCGGTGACGTCCGACGCGACACGCTTGCGCACCGCGTTGAGATCGATCGGCACCGCGAGCGCGACCTCGCCGAGGCTCGCCTTGCCGGCGGCGCGGTTCGCGACCGAGGCGTCCGCGAGGACGAGCAGCTCGCCCTCGCCGGCGACGAGCTTGGTCTTGCCGACCGGCGGCGGCTGGAGCGCGGCGGCGCCCTTGGGCAGCCGCAGCATCGACGTGCGCGCCCCGTCCTTGACCTGGAAGACCTCGACGACCTCGGCACCCTTGATCGGAAACACGACGTCGCTGTCGTGCGCCATGTCGATCAGCGTCGCCGCGTCGGTCTCGACGCCGGCGCGCAGCACGGGATTGGACGCGATCGCCTCGGCGCGCACCATCGCGGCGCGCGCGTCGGCATCGAACGTGGTGCCGATGAACTGGGCGACCGACTGCAGCGCGGTGGTGTCGGCCTCGCTGGTGGTCGCGGCGACCGCGGGCGGGTTCGTGTCGACGAGCATCAGCACGCCGGCCCCCGCGCCTGCGGCGATCGCGGCGAGCAGCCAGCCGAGGCGCAGCCGCCGGTGTGCCGGTGCCGCGGGCCTGGGCGGAGGCACGACCGGCTCGGTCGGGTCCTCCTTGACCTCGACCTTCGGCAGCTCCATGTCGAGCTTCGGGATCGACGGGTTCGACTTGATGATCAGCGAGCGCGGCGCGATCTCGCCGGTGTGAATCACGTCGTCGACGGCAGGATTCGGCGTGCGCGGGCGCTTCCGCTGCGGCGCCGGCGCAGGCTGCGGCTGCACGACGATCTCGGGCGCGTCGTCATCGCCGGGAGGTCCACCTTGTCCCGCCATGAGGTCTGTCCCGGATCTTACACTCGCCCCGGGGCGCCCTGCGACGGATCGCGTACATCCTCGCGAAGTCCTTCGCGAACGGTATGTACCGAAACGTACAGGACCCGCCACAGCAGGGCCGCCGTGATTGCAGTGACGATAAACATCGCCACGATCACCGGAATCGGCCCTGCCCCGCCGGCCAGCCGGATCGCGAGCATCATCCCGCCGATCGACGCCGACATCAGCACGCCGAACGCGAGCAGGACCGGCGCGAGCACCGCGCCACCAGCGCGGCGGCGCCACAGCAGGACGCCCGCGATCACGTGCGCGGGCAGCACGAACGAGAGGTCGATCACGTGCACCGGGTTCGTGACCAGGCCGGTGGCCTCGAGCGAGGCCGGCCGCAGCCCGCGCTCCACCGCGGGCACATCCTCGACCAGCCACATGATCGCGAACAGCCCGCCGAGCGCGACGAGCCAGCCGCCGGCGAGCCGCGCGGTGCCGCGCTCGACCGGCTCGGGGCGCAGGCCGAGGTTGCCGAGGCTCGCGATCAGCGCGTAGCTCGCGAGCCCCAGCGTCGCGCAGTACGCGAAGAACAGCGCGTTGAAGTGCACCGCGAACGCATAGATCGCGAGCTCGTACACGACGTACGCGTACGCGCCGGCGAGCAGCACGTTCCAGCGGTACGAGCCGGCGCGCGCGCGAACGCCGCAGATCGCGAGGCACGGCACGGCGATCAGCAGATCGAACCAGTCCTGGCCGACGGCCTCCGCCGCCCACGCCGGCCGCTCCTGCGCGTACGTGCCGCGTGCGACGAGCCCGGCGAGCGACACGATCGCGAGCAGCGCCGCGATCGGCCATGCCGCGACCTGCGCGAACCTCGTCGGGCGTGCCATGGCTCGACGGGGTGCAGCCCGCATGCCCGCGACGGCACGCCGCGCGCATGGCTCCCCGGCATGCTTCGTTCCATCCACGCCGTGGAGCCGAGCGCGGCCGTATCCGCGCGAGAATTGCGGGCCGAACGCGCGGTCGTTCGCGCCGCGATCGCCGTCATCGTCGGCATCCTTCTGTCGGGACCGATCGCGCTCGTCGCCGTCGCCGTCGTCCACCCGCAGCCCTCGTGGGAGGACGCGGCGCGGTTCGCGTCGGAGTTTCACCCGGTCCAGCTGATGCCCTACCTCGGCGGGTTCGTGCTGGTCGGCGGGTGCGTCGCGCTCGTCGCGAGCCTGCACGCGCTCGTGCCGCGCGAGCAGCGCGCGCGCGCGAACCTCGCGCTCGTGATGACCGGCGTGTTCGGCGCGCTGATCGGGCTCAACTACATCCTGCAGACGACGTTCGTGCCGTCGCTCGTCGCGCCGTACGCCGACGATCACGCGACCTGGATCGAGTCGCTCGCGATGGCGAACCCGCGCTCGCTCGCGTGGGCGCTCGAGCTGTGGGGCTACGCCGCGCTCGGCGTCGCGACGTGGGCGGTCGCGGCGGCGTTCGGCGCCAGCCGGCTCGAGCGCGCGACCGCGGCCCTGTTCGGCGCGAACGCGGTGATCAGCGTCGCCGGGGCGCTCGCGACGATGGCGTGGCCCGGCTGGGAGATGACGCTGGCCGGCGGGCTCGCGTTCTCGGGCTGGAACGCGCTGATGATCGTGATGGCGTCGCTCGCGATCGCGTGCATGCGGCGGCGTGCTACTTGAGACAGCTCCGCGCGAGCAGCACGGTGCCGATGCGGCGGGCGCGCTTGTCGAGGCGCGCCGCGCACGTGCGCTGGCACTCGCCGTCGCCGGTCCACGCCGAGCAGCCGCAGATCACCAGCCCCAGCGGCGTGCGTTCGACCTCGATCTCCTCGAGGTGGGCGCTCTCGGGGCACGTCACCAGCATCGCGGGCATGATGATCCAGGTTGCAGCCAGCGGGCCACGCCCGCAACGTGCAGCTCCTGCGCGGGAGGGGGCATCCGCGCAGCGCGTGCGCGAAATCGCCGGCCGGCCTCAGCGGCGGTACGGCTGCGACTGAAACGTGTCGGGGACGAGGTGCCTCACCGCGCGGGCCACGAACCCCAGCGCGAGCAACGCCGGCGGGATCGAGCCGAGCGCGGCGCCGAGCGCGGGCGACGCGCCGACGCCGAGCGCGATCAGGGTCGCGATCGCGATCGCGGACACCTGGACGATCGCCGCGGCGAGCGCCTCGCGCCGCAGGTCGAGGTAGTAGAGGAGCAACAGGCCGAGCAGGCCGAGGATC
>JBLMXA010000994.1:0-3892 GCA_050257515.1 Acidobacteriota bacterium
GCGGCCGACCGCGGTCGCGATGCGATCGAGCACGCCGTTGACGAACGCCGAGGACTCCGCGGTGCCGAACCGCTTCGCGAGCTCGACGGCCTCGTTGATCACGACCTTGACCGGCACGTCGCGGAACGCGAGCAGCTCGCACGCGCCGAGGCGCAGGATGTTGCGATCGACGCGCGACATGCGGTCGATCCGCCAGTTCTTCGACGCGCCCGCGATCAGCTCGTCGACCTCGGCGCCGCGCGCGACCGCCGCGGCGACCAGCTCGCGCGCGAACGCCTGCGCCGGGCCGTCGACCTCGAGCTCGAGCTCGCTGGCCCAGCGGCCGGCCACGTCGACGACGTCGGTCGACGGATCTCCGTCACGCGCGTACAGCAGCTGCAGCGCGTAGGCGCGGCCGGTACGGCGCGTCGAGCTCATCGCCGCTTCTTGCCTCCGGGCGCCAGCGCCTTGTACAGGTTGGCGAGCTCGATCGCGGCCATCGCCGCGTCGAAGCCCTTGTTGCCGGCCTTGGTGCCGGCGCGCTCGAGCGCCTGCTCGATCGTGTCGGTCGTCAGCACGCCGAAGCTCACCGGCACCGGCGACGTCGCGGCCGCGCCGGCGATCCCGCGCGCCGCCTCGCCCGCGACGTAGTCGAAGTGCGGGGTCGCGCCGCGGATCACCGCGCCGAGCGCGATCACCGCGTCGACGCCGCCGCGCTCGACCACCTTGCGGACGACCTGCGGCAGCTCCCACGCGCCCGGGCAGCGCACGATCGTGACGTCGTCCGCGCGGCCCCCGGCCCGCACGATCGCATCCACTGCGCCGGAGATCAGTTGCTCGACGATGAGGCTATTGAACCGGCTGGCGACGATCGCGAACGAGAGGCCCTGGGCGGTCAGGCTGCCTTCGAGGGTGGTGGGCATGCCGGCCAGATATATCAGCTTTGCCGCGCTGCGGCGGCCTTGTTCGACTTCCGCGGCGGGATGGGGATGCGCTCCACGATCTCGATGCCGAAGCCCTCGAGGCCGGGGATCTTGCGATCGCTCCACATCATCAGCCGGATCTTCCGGCAGCCGAGGTCCGCGAGCACCTGCGCGCCGAGGCCGAAGTCGCGCAGCGCCTCGCTGCCGGCCTGCTTCAGGTCCGTGAAGCTCGGCCGCGCGACGTCGCGCTGGAGCACGAGCCGCTCGAACGAGCTGCCCAGCTGCACGCGGCTGCGATTGAACACGTAGAGCAAGACGCCGACGCCCGCCTCGTCGATCGCCTCGAGCGCGGCGCGCAGGTCGGGCCGGAGGTCGAACGGATCGGCGAGCGGATCGAGCGCGGCGACGCGCACGAGCACGGTGCCATCCTGCGCCGACACGCCGGCGACGTCGCCGCGGACGAGCGCGAGGTACTCGGTGTCCTCGACCTCGGTGTCGTAGTAGTGCGCGACGAACGGCTCGCCTGGGCCGAGCGTGCCGGGCCGCATCGCGCCGGTCGCCTGGCAGCGCACGATGCGCTCGCGCTGCAGGCGATACGCGATGATGTCGGCGACGCTGAGCAGGAGCAGGCCATGCCGGGCCGCGAACTCCTCGAGCTCGGGCCGGCGCGCCATCTCGCCGTCCTCGCGCATGATCTCGCAGATCACGCCGGCCGGCTTGAGCCCGGCGAGCCGCGCGAGGTCGACCGAGCCCTCGGTCTGGCCGGTGCGTACGAGCACGCCGCCCTTGCGCGCGCGCAGCGGGAACACGTGGCCGGGCGACACGATCTTGTGCGGCCCGGTGTCGTCGGCGATCGCGGCGCGGATCGTCGTCGCGCGATCGCGCGCCGAGATGCCGGTCGACACGCCGTGGCGCGCCTCGATCGACACCGTGAACGCGGTGCCGAGCGATGCCTGGTTGTCGCGCACCATCATCGGCAGCTCGAGCCGGTCGATCATGAGGTCGTCCATCGCGACGCAGATCAGGCCGCGCGCGTGGGTCGCCATGAAGTTGATGTGCTCGGGCGTGACGAGCTCGGCGGCGAACACGAGATCGCCCTCGTTCTCGCGATCCTCGTCGTCGACGAGGATCACCATCTTGCCGGCGCGGATCTCGTCCAGCGCGCGCGTGACGCGTTCGACAGAGCTCATCTCGTACCTCCGATCAGCTTCTCGACGTGCTTGGCGAGCAGGTCCGTCTCGAGGTTGACGCGGTCGCCGACCGCGAGCTCGCCCAGCGTCGTCACCTCGCGCGTGTGCGGGATGATCGCGACCGAGAACGTCTCGCCGTCGACCGCGTTGACCGTCAGCGACACGCCGGCGATCGCGATCGAGCCCTTCTCGACGATGTGACGCAGCAGGGGCGCGGGCGTCCGGATCGCGAGGACGAGGTTGGCGCCGAGATCGCGGCGTGCCGCGAGCTCGCCGGTGCCGTCGACGTGGCCGGTGACCCAGTGGCCGCCGAGCCGGTCGCCGACCCGCAGCGCGCGCTCGAGGTGGACGCGCTTGCCGGCGCGCAGCTGGCCGAGCGTCGTCCGCGCGAGGGTCTCCCCACCGGCGAGCACGGTGTAGGTGTCGCGCTCCACCGAGGTCACGGTCAGGCACGCGCCGTCGTGGCAGATCGACTCGCCGACGGTCAGCTCGGCGGCCGCGATCCGCGCTGGCCGGACCGCGAGCACGAGCGCGTCGCTGCGCCGGTCGGCGCGTACGACGGTGCCGGTATCCTCGACGAGACCGGTGAACACGGGCACGGTCTACCACAGGATCTCCGTCCACGACCCGACAGATGGCGTTACGATGGGGAGGTGCAGTACGCGCGAGCCTGTCTCCTGGTCGCGGCGCTCGGCTGTCAGTTCCAGCACGGAAGCACGCCGGGCAGCGGCGGCGGTCCGGGCCAGCCCGACAGCGCCCTGCCCGCCGACGCGCCCGCCGAGGTCGATTCGCCCGGCGCCTCGCCGGACGCCGCGCCGTGCTTCGACCAGGGGCTGATCTCGGTGTGCCTGACGACGCCCCCGCCGTCGCAGGTCACGCTGCAGGACGAGGACATCGACACCGCCGCCGACGCGCGCTGCCTGGCCGCGCAGGCCGCCGCGTGCGTGATCGCCGGCCATGCGGTGACGGTCGCCGGCACGGTGAAGGCGCATGGCGCCCGCCCGCTCGTGCTGATCGCCCTGGGCACGCTCGACGTCACCGGGACGCTCGACGTGTCGAGCACCGCGACGCGCACCGGCGCCGCCGCGGACACCGCGGCGTGCAACGCGCCGTCGGCACCGACCGCGGGCTCGAGCGGCGCCGGCGCGGCGGCGGGCGGCAGCTTCGGCGATAGCGGCGCGAACGGCGGCGCCGGCAACCTGAACGGCACCAACACGGCCGGCGGCGTCGCCGGCGCGGCGGTCGCCACGATCGCGCTCACCGGCGGGTGCCCGGGTGGCACCGGCGCGACGGGCGTCGCGGCGGGCGGTGGCGGCGGACACTCCGGCGGTGCCGTCTACCTCGCCGCCGGCGGCCAGATCACGATCACGGGTGCGGTGTTCGCCTCCGGCGCGGGGGGTGGCGGCGGCGGCGAGGAGGCCGGCGGCGGCGGCGGCGGCAGCGGCGGCCTGATCGGTCTCGAAGCGCCGACGATCTCGGCGTCCGGCATGCTCGTCGCCAACGGCGGCGCCGGCGGCGGTGGAGGCGGCGCCTACAACCCGCTGTCGGGCGGTCCCGGCGGCGACGGCACGACGACCGCGTACACGACGCAGGCGAGCGGCGGCTCGGCGGGGTTCGACGCTTCGGTCGGCGGCAAGGGCTCGGTGACCGCGTCGCCGCACGGCACGACGCCGGCGATCACCGACGGCGGCGGCGGCGGAGGCGGAGGCAGCGTCGGCGTGATCTGGGTCAAGGGCGCGTTCTCCGGGACCCAGACGTCGCCGGCGCCGCAGACGCACTGACGAGCGTCACGCGCAGGTC
>JBLMXA010000995.1:0-7238 GCA_050257515.1 Acidobacteriota bacterium
CGCGACGTCGATCGCGACCTGGACGCTGCTGCTCGCGCGCGGCCCCCGCGCCGACGCGCCGACCCGCGCCGGCCACGTGCTCGCCGGCGTCGCGTTCGTCGCGAGCGGCCTCGTCGCGCTCGCGGCGCTGCGCGCGCGGCCCGAAGGGCTCGCCTGGGCGACGCTCGTGCTCGTCACCGCGTGGGCGAACGACACCGGCGCGTTCCTCGGCGGCAAGCTGCTCGGCCAGCGCCGCCTGCTGCCCGCGGTCAGTCCCGGCAAGACGCGCGAGGGCCTCGCGATCGGCGGGCTCGTCGGCGTCGCCGGCGCGCTCGTCACCGCGCTCGGCTTCGACGCGGTCTCGCGCGACGACGCGATCACGGTCGGCATCCTCGCGGCGATCGCGGGCCCGATCGGCGACCTCTGCAAGTCGATGATCAAGCGCGCGGCGGGCGCGAAGGACTCCGGCTCGCTGTTCCTGGCGCACGGCGGCATGCTCGACCGCATCGACGCGGTGCTGTTCGATGCGGTCGCGGTGCTCGCATACCTCGCGGTGATCGGCCGCTGACCTAGGTGGCGCCGACCGGCCGCCGCCCGCCGTAGCTCATCGCCGAGCTCGGCGTCAGCGAAAGCACGAACACGACGATCGCGACGATCACGTTGTTCCAGACGGTCCCCGTGTTGGTGTGCACGATGAAGAACGTCGAGAAGAACAGCCATATCGCGAGCACCGTGTTCGCGAACCGCACCGTCGGCGCGAACACCGCGATGATCGCGGCGACGAAGATCAGCCCGCCGACGATCCACGTATTTGTCTGCATCGACATCGTATGAGGCCAGACGAATGCCGAGACGAACAGCCACGCGCCGGCGATGATGTTGATCCATCTTGCCCACATGCCGGCGCTGTTATCGAACTCTGCCATGAGAACCTCCTCGTCCCATCGAGGAGCAAGCTCGATGCACAGCGGGAAGCACGTGTCACGTCGCACAGTTCCGAGCACGCGGGAGCGTGGCGGGAGGGTCGCCGCGCACGCACCGCCGCGCGCGAGCGCACGCTCTGCTGGCGGTCCAGCGACCCGCAGCGTGACGACGCGCTCGCTGCGAGCGCTGCCGCGCGGTGGTCTTGCCGTTGCAGACATCGCCGACCGCCATGCGCGCCCGCCCCGACCGCATCCTCAGGACCGTGTCCGATTTCACGATCGGCACCGTCATCGTGCTCGTTCACGCGGCGCTCGCGCAGCGCGGCACCAGCCGGCCCCGCAGCACCCCGCTGGCGCCGCAGTCGCTCCGCGACGGTACTCGCGTGTGGCGCAGCCAGATCAGCCCGTGACCGCAGGGCTCGGCTGACACCGCCGCTACGGTGAGCGGCGTACAGCCCGCGCCGTCCGGCGACCGGCGAACCCGAGCGCGGCCCGCGCCGTCGAAGTGCCGTGCGGATGTGGTTGTGGCTGCTGCTGCTGGGCTGCGAGGCCTCGGCGGATCCGTTGCGGCTGCGCCTCGAACGGCTCCCCGAGGCCCCCGATGAACCAGCGCTGCACCTCGACCTGCCGCCGCTTCACTCGTCACACGCCGAGGCCGGGCGGTCCTACGAGCTCGGACCGTTCCGGCTCGCGATGACCGCATCGATCGATCGGCTCGGCGACAGCACGCACCGCGTGGTCGGACTGTTCGCCTACCACCCGTTCCGGCTCTCGCGATGGATGCGTGCGTGGATCGGGATCGGCCTCTGGTTCGAGCAGACCGACGATCCCGGCGTGCCCCGCGAGCAGCAAGGCATGACCGTCGGGATCTCGCTCGGCACCACGTTCCGCTAGCGACGCGGCGGCGCGGCTCGCGTCACCGTCGCACGCCGGCGCGCGCCGTGGCCCTCGATCACCTGCTTGCGCGCGGCGGCGTAGCGATCGCCGCGGCGGTTCGCCTCCGCGTACCACGCGAGCGCGCCGGGATCGTCGCGCCGGCGCTCCGCGGCCTCGGCGAGCCACGCGTACGGCTGCCAGCCGAGCTTCTTGCCGCGCGGATCTTCCTCGATCGCGCGCCGCAGGTAGCGCTCGGCGCGGCGCAGCCTGGTCGGGTCGTCCTCGCCGGTCGCGGGCAGCGTGACGACGGCGAGGTTGTTCCACGCCGCGGCGTCGTGCGGGTCGAGCTTGACGGCGCGCTTGAGCGCGCGCGCCGCGTTCACGCGATCGTCGAGCTCGTAATACGCCTGGCCGAGCCGGTGCCACGCGTCCGCGTGGTCGGGCGCCAGCTTGACGCACCGGCGCCAGCACGCGATCGGATCGCCGAGCCCCGCCGACAGCGCATCACCGAGCTCGCGCGACAGCCGGTACGCCTCGGCGAGCAGCGTGCCGAGCGCGAACCACGAGGTCGCGGTCGCGGAGCGGCGATGCCGCGTGGACAACTGCTGGAAGCGCTTTCGGAGGGTTCGCTCGCGCTGGGTCATGCCGTCGCGCCAACCATATCGCGGATGTCACGGACGGTGTCGATCGCGGCCCGGTTCGATCGTCGCCTGGGCGAGGGGACCGATCGCCATGCCTACCCAGCTCGTCGATGACGACGGAACCGCTCCGATCGCCACCCTGCTGATGTTCGCCGCGGCGCGTGCAGCGGTCACAAGTAGCCCTTCCAGCGCAGGAACACCGGCAGCACCAGCAGCGCGTACGTGAGGCAGAACGTGCCGATCACCGCGATGTCGAACAGCCCGAGCGAGATGCGCAGCTGCGGCCGGTGATGGCGGACCGCCGAGTACCACGCGCCGACGAGCCCGATGAACAGCCACAGCACCGAGTGATACGCGAAGGACAGCGTGTTGATCTGGAACGCGATCCCGGTCATCGCGGCGAGCAGCGCCATCCCCCACACCTGCGCGACGCGCGTGCCGGGCACGGTCGCGAGCTCGCTCATCCCGACGACCAGCGTCTTCACGCACAGGTAGATGACCGCGACGAACAGGAACATGCCGACGATCCCGAGCTCGGACAGCGTCAGCACGTACGAGTTGTGTGCGGTCAGGAAGTGGTGCTCGACGAACAGCTTCGCGCCGACGCCGTAGATGGGGCTGTGGTGCCACATGACGAGGCCCTGCGCCCACGCCTCGTAGCGCATCTCGGTCGACAGCTCGGCGTTCGCGTCGCTGCGGCCGCCGAGCAGCAGCACCGGGATCGCGATGGCGATCGCCGGGATCAACGCCTTGAGCCCGTAGCGGCGCACGACGTAGACGCCGGGCACGAGCAGCGCCGCGATCAGCCCGCCGCGCGATTGCGTGAGGAACACGGTGACCGCGATCACCGCGACGCCGAGCACGATCGGGATCTGGGCCGCCGAGCGGCCGCGGCGCAGCGAGAACCCGATCACGAGCGCCATCGCCGCCGAGATCGTCAGCGCGACCTCGTTGGGATCGTGCAGCGCGCCGCGGTAGCGCACGCGCTCGGCGACGCTGAACGTCCCGAACAGCCCGACGTGCTCGCACTGGTAGTCCATGCCCGGCTCGGCGTCGGGACCGCGGCACTGCACGGCGGTCTCGCACGAGCGACCGTCGGGCTTGCCGAGGATCTCGCCCTCCGCCTCCTCGCCGGCGATGCACTGCTTCGGTGCGAAGCCCTGGTGCAGGCACACCGCGGCGATGAACAGGCACGACACCGCGAGCACGCCGGCGACCCACTGGAACGTGCGAAACCGCTGGACCGCGTGCGCGATCGCGCCATACTGCGCGAACAGCACGGCGAGCTCGACCGCGCGGATCACGCCCTGCTCGGGCGCGTTGATCGCGGTCGAGATGATCGCCCACACGAACAGCGCGATCACCCACGGCAGCGTGTTCGTCGCGATCGGCTCGAGGCGCCGCAGCCGCAGGTCGATCACGTAGCCGAACACCGCGAGGATCGTGAACACGTACAGGAACGGCACGCGGTCGAGGATCGGGATGAACTCCTGCGGCCGGGCCAGGATGAACACGATCAGCAGCGCTATGCCAGGTAGCGCGAACACTAGGCGGCATCGTTTCGCCGGTCACCGGCGTGAAGCAGCGAGACGGTGACGCGGCGCTTGCCCGACGGCGCAGGCGCGATCGCGTCGACCTGGCGCACCAGGATCCGGCAGCGCGGGCCGACGACGCCGTGCAGCTTGTCCGCGATCCGCGCGCGCTCGTCGGCGGTCAGCTCGCCGCGCTTGACGACCTGCAGCTCGATCGCGTCCGCGGCGGTCTGCACGACGAGGTATTGCTGGATCGTGTCGAGGTCGAGCATCGCGTACACGAAGAACTCGCCGGGCACGTGGCGGCCGTCGAGCGTGTCGATCGTGTCCAGGATGCGGCCGTCGACCGAGGCGAGCAGCGGCAGCCCGCGCCCGCACGGGCACCGCGCGTCGCTCCACGTCGCGCGATCGCCGTTGCGATAGCGCACGAACGGCATGCCGTAGTTGTGCAGATCGGTGACCAGCACGTCTCCGGACGTGCCATGCACGGGACGCCCCGCGTCGTCGACGGTCTCGAGCACGACGTGATCGACGTTGACGTGCAGGCCGCGATGCTCGGGGCACTCGCTCGCGAGCAGCATGAACTCGCGGCAGCCGTACGTGTTGAACACCGGGCAGCCGAACGCGCGCGCGATCTCGGCGCGCTCGGGCTCGTACAGCGCCTCGGCGCCGGTGATCACGCTGCGCAGGCCGTGCAGCCGGCGGCCGAGCCGGTTCAGGCGCCGCGCCACGAGCACGACCGGCGCGACGTAGCCGACGACCACGTCGGGCGCGTAGTCCTCGAGCCCGGCGATGTACTCGTCGACGTTCGCCTCGGTGATGCGGAACGCGTCGAAGAAGCGGCGGTTGTACGCGCGCTGGTACAGGCGCTCCTTGAGCTCGGCGAGGCGCCCGTGCGGGTGTGCAACGCCCCACAGGTACGCGGCGCGCGTGCCGACGTCGCAGCCCGCCCATCCGTAGCCGCGCCACATGATCGCGTTGCGGCGCGCGTAGCTCTCGCTCGTGTACTCGAGGCGAAACGGCGTGCCCGACGAGCCGCCGGTCGTCTTGCTGAGCGTGCGGCCGCGCCAGGACCTCGCGATCATGTCGTCGTAGTGATCGGTGATGAGCTGCTTGGTCAGGATCGGATACGCCGCGAGCTCGTCGCGGCGGCGCAGCGGCGCCCGCGACAGCCCCGCGGTGCGCCACAGATCGCCGAGGAACGGCACCTCGGCCCACGCGTGCGCGAGCAGCCGGTTCAGCTTCGCGAGCTGGAGCTCGGCGAGCCGATCGCCGTCGTACCACTCGCTGCGCGCGTACTCGCGCTGGAACCGCGGCGTGCCGCGCCGCAGGATCGCGCCCTCGTACACCGGGAACAGGACGTGACGAAACAGCGTCGCGTACATGCGAGCGATCAGTGCAATGCCGACGCCACCGCAGGCGCCGCGATCCGCCGAGGTTCACGCATCGCGTTCGCGAACCCGCCTGCGGCGCGCAGAGCTTGCATCACCGGCGCTGGCGGCCGCGGCGCGCGAGCGAGGTCGCGAGGTGAACGGCGTGGTAGCCGAAGCGGTCGCGGACGCGATCGACGGCGGCGCCGCGCCGCTCGCCGGCGTCGAACAGCGGCAGCTGCACGGCATCGTGGCGCAGCTTCGCGAGCTGCAGCCCGAGCAACCGGATCGGCAGCTCGCGCGTGCGCGCCTCGCGGTACAGCTCGAGCGCGACGCGGTGGAGCTCGACGTCGACGCTGGTCGGCGCGATCGTGCGGCCGCGCGACAGCGTGTGAAAGTCGGTGTAGCGGAGCTTGAGCGTGAGCTGGCCGGCGAGCACGCCGCGATGGCGCGCGCGCGAGCCGACGCGCTCGCACAGCGACGACAGCACCTCGAGCGCGCACCCGCGACCGGTCTCGACGAACGTGCGCTCGTTCGAGATCGAGCCGGCGACGAGGCCGTGCGGATCGTGCTCGCGAAAGGCCGGGCGCTCGCGGCCGAGCTCGTCGCTGCCCTCGCCGCGGCTCGCGGCGAGGATGGTCTCGGTGTACGCGCCGAAGATCGGCCGCACGAGCGCCGCTGGCGCAGCGACGAGCTGGCCGAGCGTCGCGATCCCGAGCGCGCCGAGGCGCGCCTCCGCCACCGGCCCGATACCCGGCAGCTTGCGCACCGGCAGCGGCGCGAGTGTCGCGGCCTCGGTCCCCGCGCGCACGAGCAGCACGCCCTGCGGCTTGGCGAGCCCGCTCGCGACCTTCGCCATCGGCGTGCTCGTCGCGATCCCGGCGCTCGCCGGCAGCCCGAGCTCGCGATCGATCGCCGCGGTCATCTCGCGCACGGTGCGCAGGATCGTCGCGTCGTCATCGGCATCGCCGGGCCGCCGGTACAGCCGCTCGCAGCCGCGAAAGTCGAGGTAGTGCTCGTCGATGCTCGCGGCGATCACGATCGGGCTGAAGCGCTCGACGATCTCGCGTGCGCGCCGCGAGTAGTCGCCGTACTCCTCGCCGTGGCCGGGCACGAACACCGCGTCGGCCGGCGCGCGCTCCGACGCTTCGCGGATCGACATCCCGGAGCGCACGCCGAATGCGCGAACCTCGTAGCTCGCCGACGTCACGACGCCGCGGCCGCCGCGATGTCCTCCGACGACGACCGGCGTGCCGCGCAGGCGCGGATCCAGCAAGCGCTCGACCGAGACGAAGAACGTGTCGAGGTCGAGGCAGCACATCCGCGGATGCCGCATGATCTGAACATACGTTCACCCTCTGACAACCTCGGCGACTCCGTCGTCGCCTCGGTCCGCGCGCTCGACGCGATCGACAGGTCTCGCATCCCCTCGCCCCAGGGCACATCCGATGCACCACGAGCTGTCATGCAGAAGACGAGCTCGTTCTCGGCGCTCCTGTTCGTGCTGATCGTGCTGGCGGGCGTGGCGGTCGCGTACGGCGTCTACGGCGATGTCGCGCGCCTCGGCAGCGCGGCGATCGTGATCGCCGCGCTGATCGTCGCGGCGATCGTCGCGCGTGCGGTGCGTGTCGCGGTGGCGTGGGATCGCGCGGTCGTGCTCCGGCTCGGCAAGTTCCGAGCGCTGCGCGGGCCCGGCGTGTTCGGCATCATCCCGATCATCGACACGATCCCGTACTGGATCGACATCCGCGTGATCACCTCCTCGTTCAAGGCGGAGAAGACGCTGACGCGCGACACGGTGCCGGTCGACGTCGACGCGGTGCTGTTCTGGAAGGTGTTCGATCCCGAGAGGGCGGCGCTCGCCGTCGCCGACTACACGAGCGCGATCGGCTGGGCCGCGCAAACGGCGCTGCGCGA
>JBLMXA010000996.1:0-3639 GCA_050257515.1 Acidobacteriota bacterium
GTAGATCGGCGCGTCGGCGGTTCGCGCCGGCTCGGTTCCGGCATCCTCCCGTTCGCGTTCCTTCTCCGCGGGCTTGCGCACGAGCTTCTGGCCTTCGCCGCGCTCCTTCTTGTCCTCGAGGTCCCCGATCAGCTTCTCGACCTTGTCGCGGTTCGAGGCGTCGGGCGACAGCTTCAGGTACTTCTTGAAGCTGAAGATCGCCTGGTCGTAGTCGCCGAGGTTCCGGTAGCACTGGCCGATGTTGAACAGGAACCCCGGCAGCGGCTTGGCATCGAACGCCTTCTGGTACTCGTCGAGCGCCTGGTCGAACCGGCCGAGCGCGAACAGCTTCTCGCCGCGATCGTAGTGGCGCTTCGCGGCGCGCATCGCCGGATCGTCGGCGCGCGCGCTGCGCGGTGTCGCGACCGCGACCGCGACGAAGCACGCGAGGAGGAGCGCCAGCCAGCGAGAAATCATTTCGTGTGGAACGGGTCGAGAGTGTCGGACGGATCGATCGTGCCCGGCGGTGGCTTCTTGTCGGCGGGCTTGTCGGCGGGCTTGTCGGCCGGCTCGGCCGGGGTGTCGGCGGGCTTGTCGGCGGGCTTGTCGGCGGGCTTCTTGTCCGGCGACTTGCCACGCTTGCCGGTCGGCCTCGCCGGGCGGTGCGTGCGCTCGTCGCTGCTCGCGCGCTCGTCGCTGGCCGCGGGCCGCTCGGGCGCGCTCGGCTCGAGCTGCTCGAGCGTCACGCCGAAATCGCGCTGCGCGCCCTGCAGATCGACCGTCACCGACTTGTCGCGGTAGCCGTCGGCGCGCACGACGAACGTGCGCTGGTCGGTCGGTCCGCCGTCGGCGAGGTTGACGTTGAACGCGCACGGCGTGCGGCACAGCTCCGCGGAGTGGCCCTCGACGTAGACGCCCGCCTTCGGCAGCGAGTCGAAGCGCAGCTCGACGATCTTCGGCTGCGGCGCGGCGGGCGTCGGCGTCACCGCGGGCTGGGGGGCCGCGGCCGGTGCGGCCGGCGCCGAGACCGTGGTCGGCGCCGGCTTGTCCGGCGCGCTGCGGCCCGCGTACCACACCGCGGCCGCGACGCCGATCGCGATCGCGCACGCGCCGCCGGCGAGCCACGGCCACATCGACGCGCGCGCCTGGTACGGCGGCGGTGTCGGATACGGCGCGCTGTACTGCTGGAACAGCTGCGACGACATGTGCGGCGAGATCGACGCGTCCGACTGCGGGGTCGGGACGGTCGTCACCATCGCGGGCGGCAGCGGCAGCATGTGCGGCGGCAGCTGCGCGACCTGCATCGACGACGTCGGCGGGGTCTGGCGGACGTTCACGCTCTGCGCGATCGACGCGTACGAGGTCGGCGGGTGGGTGTCGATGCCGCCGAGCATGTGGAGCAGGCCGTCGCGCAGCTCGAGGATGTGGCCGAACCGCTCGTTCGGATCCTTCGCGAGGCAGCGCATGATCAGCGCCTCGAGCCGCGGATCGATCGTGCGCCCGCCGTCGGTCTGGTGCGGCGGCACCGGCATCTCGGTCAGGTGCTTGCGCACGTACTCGCCGAACGAGCGGCCCCGGAACATCGGCTGGCCGCAGAACAGCTCGTACATGATCGCGCCGAGCGAGTAGATGTCGCTGCGGTGGTCGATCATCATGCCGCCGGCCTGCTCGGGCGACATGTACGCGGGCGTGCCGATCACCGAGCCGGCCGCGGTCTGGAAGCCGACGTCCTCGTCGTCGCGGTTGAGCAGCTTGGCGACGCCGAAGTCGAGCAGCTTGACCAGCTCCGCACCGTCGGAGGTCGGCACCACGATCACGTTGTCGGGCTTGAGGTCGCGGTGGATCACGCCGACCGCGTGCGCGGCGCCGAGGCCGTCGCAGATCTGGACGAGCACGGCGAGCGCGCGCGGCAGGTCGACGCCGGTGCGCGCCCAGCGGCCGAGGCTCTGGCCGCGCAGCAGCTCCATGATGATGAACGTCGTGCCGTCGTCGAGCTCGACGAAGTCGGTGACGTCGACGATGTTGCGGTGGCGGACGCGATTGACCGTCTTCGCCTCCTGGAAGAACCGCAGCACGGCGTCGCGGCGGCGCGCGTAGTCGGAGCGCAGGAGCTTCAGCGCGACCTCGCGGCCGAGCTTGACGTGCTCGGCGCGGTAGACGTAGCCCATGCCGCCCTTGCCGAGCAGCTCGTCGAGCCGGTAGACGCCGAGCACCTGGCCGAGCCGCGCCTGCGGATCCTCGACGCCGGCGGGCGTCGGCGGCGGCTTCGTGCCGGGGCGCGGATCGCGCGGGATCGGCGTCTTGTTGCGGCCGGCGGGCGACTCGACCTTTGTACGGTCCTCGCGCGCCTCGCTGGTGCCGACCGCGAGCGACGGATGCTCGGGTGGCTCGAGCTCGAGCGACACCGACTGCGTCGGATCTCTAGCGTCGCGTCCCGTGTCGGGACGGGACGTGCCAGAGCGGCCAGAGCGCGGGGGAACCCGAGTCGACATGCAGACCCCACCCACCCGCGCACGTTCGCGGACAGGGACCGAGGTACCGGGAATTGTACGATCCAATCCCTCCATTCACAACATAAGGATTCCGGGCGCTTGTGCTCGATCTCACGGGGGACACGCGCTCAGCGCTCGCAAGGCCGAAGAGATAGCCAGCTTCACCTGATCGATGGTCTCGAACTGCGTACGCGCACGTAGATCGGCGATCGCGTTGGTGTTGCACAGATCGCCGAGCGCGCGCGCGGTGGTCGCGCGGATGTCGCGGCTGTTGTGGTCGAGGAACGATCGCAGGGCCCCGTAGTCGTTCGGGTCACGCATCATGCCGAGCGACTCGATCGCGGCGCGCAGCACGAGCAGATCGGGCCCCGACTGCGGCACCGGCGAGACCTGGACGAGCTGGAGCAGCGCGGCGTGCGCCGCATCGCCATCCGCGCACGGCGGCGTGCAGTACTGGACGAGCGCGTGGATCGCTCGCAGACGGTTACCGACCTTCCCCGACGCGTCGAGCGCGATCGCCGTGAGCCCGTTCATCGCGCTACCGGAACCGAAGGCGCCATCGAGCTGTGCTTGCGTCGGAACGCTGTCGATCGATGTCAGCACGGTGGGCACGGACGGCGCCTGCGCGCCCGCGCGGGCGACGACCGCGACGATCGCGATCACGAGCACGCGCCTCATCGCAGCACCGCGCTCCGGCTGAGGATGTCGCGCTGGCCGGGCGACAGGTCGGTGCCGCCGAGCTCGGAGTAGTGCATGAGGTTGTCGATCGACGTGTCGCTGTCGTCGATCGGATCGAGATGACCATCGAGATCGACGTTGTCGTAGAGCCCCATGTAGCGCGCGAGCGCGTGAGCGGTGAGCCGCGCGACATCGGTCCACTGGCCTGGGAGATAGCAGAGCGTGTCGAGCGACACGATCACGCCCGATTGCCGCGTGCCGGCGAGCCCGGCCGGTCCGGGGTTGGGGCCGTAGGCCTGCAGCCCGACGGGCCGCAGCGTGCGCACGAAGTAGACGTTGACGCCGTCGGAGTGCGTGCCGAGCGCGAGCAGCGACGGCGCGTCGGCGATGTCGAGGCCGTCGAGATCGGGGTGATCGGCGAGGTCCTCGTACGTGATCGTGCCGAGCGTGATGCCGCCGTGCGCGAACACCTGGCGCAGCATGCCGAGGT
>JBLMXA010000997.1:0-3619 GCA_050257515.1 Acidobacteriota bacterium
GGCGTCGAGTGGCACGCGACGGCCGAGGCGGGCGCGGTGTTCACGACCGGAAACTCCGAGACGACGACGGCGACCGGCGGGATCCGGGCATCGCGCAAGGAAGGCGACAACAAGCTGTCGCTCGAGGGCACCGCCGCGTACGCGAAGTCGAGCGTGTTCGTGCTGCAGGATCTCAACGGCAACGGCACGATCGACGATGCCTCGGAGATCAAGACCGCCGAGCTGATCACGGCCGAGACGCTGTACGGCAAGCTGCGTTACGATCGCTTCCTCACCGACGCGAACTCGCTCTACGTCGCCGCGCTCGGCAGCCGCGACGTCCCCGCCGGCAAGCTCGCCGTCTACGGCGGCCAGCTCGGCTACAGCCGCCAGCTCTACAAGTCGGACCAGTCGCTGACGCTCGCCGAGATCGGCTACGACTTCTCGCACGAGCACCTCGCGGCCGGCTCGCCGGTGTCGATCCACTCCGCGCGCGCGTTCCTCGGCCATCACGCGGTGATGACCGAGGGCACCGTGCTCGACGCATCGGGCGAGGTGCTCACGAACCTCAACCACCTGACGCTGCCGACGCACCAGGACGGCAGCGCGCTCGAGGACACGCGCGTCAACATCCGGGTCGCGATCTCCGCGAAGATCGGCCGCAACCTCGCGGTGCAGACCTCGTTCGAGGCGCACTACGATCACCGCCCCGGCCCGCTCGCGATCAAGCCGCTCGCGATGGACTTCGTGCCCGCGGCCGAGCCGCTCGACACGATCATGAAGGCGCAGCTGATCTACACGTTCGCGGGGAGCGAGGCCGCGGAGAAGAAGAAATAGCCGCCAAGACGCCATGCACGACAAGACAGACGCCAAGGCGATCTTCGACAGAAGATCTGCTTGGCGTCCGTCTTGGCGCCCTCGGCGCCTTGGCGGCCAAGCTCAGCCGCGCTTCGCGTGCCGGACGCCGTTGCGGTGCCCGCTCGGCCGCTCCTCGACGGTCGCGGCGAGCTCCTCGAGCAGCGCGCGCAGCGACTTCATCTTCTTGGAGCCCAGGCGGGTCGCCCAGCGCGCCTCGGTCTCGGCCGCAACGCGCTTCACCTCGGCCGCCCACAGCCGGCCCTTGGGGCCGAGGCGGACTCGCTTGATCACGCCGTGATCGGGGTCGGGGAACCGCTCGACCATCCGCATCTTCTCGAGGTCGTCGATCAGATCGCCGACCGTCTGCTTCGGCAGCGACAGCGCGGTGACCAGGTCGGCGAGCCTCACGCCTTCCGGCTCGATCGCGCCGAGCACCTGGACATGTGCCGGGCGCAGCGCCGGAAATCCGAGACGCTGCAGCCGGCTAGACAGATGAGCCTGCAGGTCGTGCTGCGGGACATGAAGGAGCGAGCGGAGATCGCGGCGGTTCGTCTTCGTCATGGTCACGAGCGACAGCAGCAGCGTGAAGGACTCGCGTCATATCAAACCGCTTCCGTGATCGGAACCCCGATCTGCTGCAATCGTCACGCGCTCCGGAGTCAAGAGCTGCGCGCCTCTACCTTGGACACCGCATTGAGATCGACCACGCCGACTTCTTGTGCACCGCGCTCCACCGCGGCGAAACGCCTCTTGTACGCGCCACCGATCTTGCGCGCGAGATCGTCGAACCAGGTGTAGATGACCGGGATGGCGACGAGCGTGAGCAACAGCGCGAGCGTCTGTCCACCGACGACGACCGACGCCATCGCCTTCGAGAAGCCCGAGCCGATGCCGCGCGTCGTGATGAGCGGCAGCATGCCGGCGACGAACGCGAACGTCGTCATCAGGATCGGCCGCAGGCGGTCCCGACACGCGGCGAGGATCGCCTCGGTGCGCGGCAGGCCCTGACGGCGCAGCCCGTTCGTGTGATCGATCTGGAGGATCGCGTTCTTCTTGACCATCGCGAACAGCACGAAGATGCCGAGCATCGAGAAGATGTTGAGCGAGCCGCCGGTGATGAGCAGCGACGCGATCGCGAACGGCACGGTCAGGAACAGCGACATCATGATGATGATCGGGTACAGCCACGACTCGAACTGCGCGGCGAGCACGAGGTACATGAAGACGAACGCGAGGAACATCGCGAAGCCGAACGCCTTCATCATCTTGCCGAACTCCCTCGCCATGCCGATCGGCTCGTACGTGTAGCCCGGCGGCAGGTGGAGCTCGTCGAGCGCCTTGACGAGCGCCTTGCTGACGTCGGATTGCGAGTAACCGGGCGCGACGTTCATCATGAGCTGCACGGCGCGCTCGCGGCTCATGCGCGTGATCTTCGACGTCGCCTTGCCGCCGGGGATGTTGCGAACGACGTCGGACAGCGGCACCTGGCCGAGCGTGCGCGACGGCACCGCGATCAGCGACAGCGCCGACGGATCGTCGCGGAACCGCTCGGCGGCGCGCAGGAACACCGGATACTGATCGCCCCGGTACTCGAACGTCGACGCGTCGACGCCGCCGATCAGCACGCCGAGCGTCATCGTGATGTCCTGCGGGTCGACGCCGAGCATGGCGGCGCGATCGAGGTCGGGCTTGATCGTGGTCTCGGCGGCGGGGTCGACGATGCTCGAGTCGAGATCGACGACGCCCGGCACCGTCTTCATCTCCGCGAGGATCTGCCGGCCGTAGTGATCGAGCTTGTCGAGGTCGGGCCCCGAGATGATGTACATGATCATCGCGTTCGCGGTGCCGATCGAGAAGTCGTTGACCGGCTGGACCTGGACGTGCGAGCCCGGCGGCGCCGCCGGCACGACGGTCTTGCGGATCAGCTCCATCAGCGCGACCTGGCTGCGCGACCGCGTCGACGGATCGGTGAGGTGCACGTAGATGTTACCGACGTTCGGCTCGCGCGCCTCGCCGGAGGCGACGGTGACGAGCGTCGAGTCGACCTCGGGGACCGTGCGCGTCATCCGCGCGAGCCGCTCGCACGCGAGCGTCGTCGCCTCGAGCGTCGTGCCCTCGGGGGTCTGCACGAAGATCTCGAACTGCGCCTCGTCGTTCGGCGGCAGGAAGTCGCCGCCGACCTTCTTGGCCATCGGCACGGTCGCGACGCACGAGCCGATGATCGCGACCGCGACGATCCAGCGATGGCGGAGGCAGAACGCGAGCACCGCCGAGTACAGCCGCGCGATCGGCCGGTAGATGAAGTCGCTCGCGCGCTCGAGCAGCGACTGCCGCAGGCGTTCGCCCTCGGGCGGCGGCGGCGGCAGCATGCGCGCGGCCATCATCGGCGTCAGCGAGAACGCGACGATCATCGACATCAGGATCGCGAACGCCATCGTCAGGCCGAAGCTGTAGAGGAAGCGGCCGACGATGCCGGTCATGAACGCGACCGGCAGGAACACCGCCATCAGCGACAGCGTCGTCGCGAGCACCGCGAGCCCGATCTCCTTGGTCGCGTGGATCGCGGCCGGGAACGGCTTCATGCGCTTCTCGTCGACGAACCGGTAGATGTTCTCGAGCACGACGATCGCGTCGTCGATCACGATGCCGACCGCGAGCGCGAGCGCGAGCAGCGTCATCAGGTTGAGCGTGAAGCTGACGAGCAGCGAGACCGCGATGGAGAACGCCATCGTGAGCCCGAAGCTGCGCAGGAAGCGGCCGGCGATGCCGGGCATGAACGAGA
>JBLMXA010000998.1:0-2522 GCA_050257515.1 Acidobacteriota bacterium
GCGATCCACGACCGGTTGAGCTACGAGCAGCGGCGGCGCGCTGACGACCTCGTGTCGCGACACCCGTGGGGGACGCGGCAGGGATCGCGATCGTGATCGACACCGCGCGTGCAAGGTGGTACGTGTTGAAGAAAGCCGCAACGCATGCAGCGGGCACGAGTACTGATCCTGTGGAACCAGGTCGATGACGACGTCGTCGATCTCTGGAGACGCGATGGCCGGCGGACCCCGGACTGGGATCCGACGAAGATCGTCGAGCCATGGGACACGGTCGCCGAGGAGATCGAGCTGATCGAGGAGTCGGTGCGCGAGGGCGGACACGACGTCAAGGCGATCAACATCGAGGACAACTTCGCGAACCTCATGACCGCGCTCGACCGCGAGCGTCCGGACGTGATCGTCAACCTCGTCGAGTTCTTCCACGACGATCTCGAGCACGAGATGCACGTGCCGGCGCTCTACGAGCTGCTCGGCATCTCGTACACCGGCAACCGCCCGCTCGCGCTCGCGCTGTGCCAGAAGAAGCCGCACGCGAAGGCGCTGCTGCAGGCGGCCGGGCTGCCGGTGCCGCGCGGCATCGTCGTGGAGAAGGGCAAGGCGCCCGCGGTGCTGCCGATCAAGTACCCGCTGATCGTCAAGCCGGCGTACGACGACGCGTCCGGCGGCATCGACGCCGGCTCGGTCGTGCGCGATCGCAAGGCGCTCGACGCGCGCGTGAACCTGGTCGTCGGCGAGCACAAGATGCCCGCGCTGATCGAGGAGTTCATCGAGGGTCGCGAGATCCACTGCGCGATCCTCGGCAACGATCCGCCCGAGCCGCTGCCGCTGTTCGAGATGAAGTTCAAGGAGGGCGGCGTCGACAACGAGGGGCGTGCGCTGCCGGGCATCATCACGTACCGCGCGAAGTGGGATCCGTACTCGAAGGACTACTACGCGATGGAGAGCAAGTGCCCGGTCGACGACCTCGAGCCCGAGGTCGTCAAGCACGTGCAGGACGTCGCGGTGCGCGCCTACAAGGCGCTCGGCTGCCGCGACTACGCGCGCGTCGACATGCGGCTCGAAGACAAGACCGGCGAGCCGTACATCCTCGAGGTCAACCCGAACCCCGATCTCGCCGACGGCTGCGCGTTTGCCCAGTGCGTGCGCGCGAGCGGCCGCACCTACGGCCAGGCGATCCAGCAGATCGTCGGCTTCGCGCTCGATCGCGCGCGCACCCGCCGCAAGAACGAGCCGTTCCCGTCGGAGCAGCTGCTCCGCGAGTACCTCGCGAAGCGCAACCGCCAGGCGCGCTGACCTGCGAAAACTTGCGGGGGCAGGATGCCCCGCGGGAGAATTGCGCACCCTACCTAGGAGATGTGCATGCGCAAAACGAAGCTATTACTGATCGGCGCCAGCCTGCTCGCGTCGACAGGTCTCGCGCTCGCCGACGATCAAGCCGATCCGAACGAGCCCCCTCCCGCCGGCGGCGAGGCGCCGCCTCCCGCGACAGGCACGCCGGCCCCGGCCGCCGCGCCAGCGCCAGCACCAGGTGGCTGGCTCCAGCTCAACGATCGTCCCCTCGTCATCCCACAGGGCAAGTTCGAGGTCCACGGCGGTCTGCCGATCCTGTCGATCAAGACGGTCGATCCGACGACGATGATGTCGACGACCGACACGCTCGAGGCGCTGTCGCTCGGCGCGACCTACGGCGTCGCCGACAAGATCGAGGCCGGCATCGACTACGCGTTCCCGCTGCACCCCAACGGCGACATCACGAAGGGCATCCTCGGCTTCCACGGCGCGTTCGCCGCGCTGCACGACGACAAGATGGATCTCGCGGTCGCCGCGGGCCTCGCGCTCAACGTCGGCGGCAACAACACGCTGGCCGACCTCCAGCTCGGCGGCTGGTTCCGCTACAAGGTCACGCCGATGATCTCGCTGTTCACCGGCCAGCCCCCGGTGCCGTTCACGCTCGGCGGCTTCTCGTCGTTCATCGCGCCGCCGGTCGGCTACCAGCTGCAGATCGGCCTCAACAACAACCAGCCGACCATCCTGACGCTGCCGGTCGGCGTCGGCATCCAGGCCGCCCCGCAGGTGTTCCTGTTCGCCGAGACCAACATCGCCGACATCTACCTGTCGAACGCGCCGCCCAACCAGAGCGCCCTCGTCATCTTCTCCGACTTCATCCCGCTCGGCGTCGGCGGCTACTACTCGGTCAACGACCAGCTCGATCTCGGCGTCACGTTCGCCGACGATCTCAAGAGCGCGGGCGACTTCTACGTGTTCACGCTCGCCGCCCGCTACTACATCAAGTAGGGCGTTCACCTGCTCGCCCGCTGCTCCGTCGGTCCACCGCCTTGACAGCGGTGGACCTCGTGCGTCATCTATTGATCCCCGAATTCCGGAGTAGCTCAGTGGTAGAGCAGGCGGCTGTTAACCGCCGGGTCGGGGGTTCGAATCCCTCCTCCGGAGCCAAGCCTCCCGTCGCGGGCCGGGGATGTCCCGTGGACCCGGCAGCGCAATGGAGTCCGGGTATGACCATC
>JBLMXA010000999.1:0-6359 GCA_050257515.1 Acidobacteriota bacterium
ACGCGTCGTCGAAGCCGGCGCGGCGGCGCGCGTCGCGATCCAGGCGCGCGCCGCGCGCGCGGCGGGGGCCGAGCGGCTCGCGCACGTTCGCGAGGTAGGCCTGCCACGGCGCGACGTCGCCCGCGAACCGCTTGAGCCACGTGTAGCCGAAGTGGACGTGGCGGATCTCGTCGGCGTGGACCTGGTCGAGCGCGTCGGCGGTCGCCGCGTCGCCGTGCGCGCGCGCCGCGGCCGCGTAGTCGGCGGCGAAGTCGAGGTTCGCCGCCTCGAACGTCAGGCCCATCACGCACACCAGCTCGGTCGGCGTGCGCATGTGATCGAGCTTGTTCCAGAAGTGGCCGGTCACCGGGTGGGCGCCGAACCGCGTGGCGTGCGCGTGGAGGCGCGCCTCGTAGAGCCGGAAGTGGCGCTGCTCGTCGGCGAGGATCGCGACGAGGCCGCGGCGAAACGCGAGCGGCGCGGCCGGGAACGCGAGCAGCGCCCACGCGAACAGCTCGACCGCCTGCAGCTCGTGGTTCGCGAGCGCGTGGAGGATGCGCGCGCGCTGCGCCGGATCGCGCATGCCGGCGAGCGGCGGCACGCGCGCGGACCGGCCGGACACGATCGCGAGCTCCGGGGGCCGGCCGGGCGCGGTCACGACGAGCGGCGGCTCGCCATCTTCGACCTCGAGGTCGGCCGGCGGCGGCGCGAGCTTGTCGGCGAGCAGCTCGCTCGTGACGACGCGCTCGGCGAAGGCGCGGGCCTTCACGCGCGGCGGCGGCGCGACACGAGCAGCCCCAGCGCGAGCAGGCCGAGCGTCACCGGCGCGCCGCCGTCGGTCGAGCAGCCGCCGCCCGAGCCGTCGTCGTAGCCGGGCCAGCACACGCTCGCGTTGCTGCCGGTCGCGCCGGTCGCCAGGCAGCCGAAGCCCGACGGGCACTGGCCGGTCATGCACGGCTCGGTGCAGTACATGTTCGTGCCGTCGCTCGCGCACAGGCCGTCGGCGCACTGCGCGCCGTCGGTGCACTTCGAGCCGAGGCCGCCCTGCACACCGGGCCCCGGCACGCAGCGGCCGCCGATGCAGGTGTCGGTGTTGACCGGGCAGTCCGCGGGCTTGCTGCACGGCATGCCGATCAGCACCGTCGCGGTCGCCTTGCCGGGCGTGTTGAGGATGTCGTAGCCGGTGACCTCGACGGTGTGCGTGCCGGCGGCGAGGTCCTGCGGCGCGTTGAACACGTATGGCATCGTGTTCACCGTCGACACCAGCGTGCCGTCGATGCGCAGCTCCGCCATCATCACGCCGTACGGGCTCGCGATCGTGGTGTCGACCGGGAACCCGGGCGACACCGACGCGCCGTTCGCGGGCTTCGTGATCGTCACCGTCGGCGGCATCGGCGTGCCGGCGCCGAACAGGTTCGTGATGAACTGGTTGTCGTTCTGGACGGTCGTGCCGGGATTGCAGCGGCAGGTGTGCTCCTGGTTCGAGTTGCATGCCTGGCCTTCGGGCCCGGTGCAGCCGGTGTCGCCGACCTTGCACAGCGCGCCGCTCGAGCTCGTGCAGTCGCTGCCGCACTTGACGCTGTCGTGATAGAAGCGCACGCCGTTGTAGGCGAAGTACGTCATCGGATCGGTCTTGTCGGTGACGTGATCGAGCGACCACGTGTGCGCGATCTCCTGCGCGGCGGTCGCGCAGATCTCGTCGACCGAGCAGTTCCACACGTTCGCGAAGTCGAACACGAGCGCGTTCTGCTGGTACGAGCCGCACGTCGCCGGCGCGACGCCGCCGACGCTGTTGCAGTAGCCCGACGGCAGCACGTCGCACGGGTTGCCGGCGATCTTGATCTCGAGGTGGCTCGCGGTGCCCGGATCGACGTCGGTGATCACGACGTTGTACGGCGCGAACACCTCGGCGACGCACGACTTGACCTGCTGCCACACCGCGTCGCCGCAGTTGAACGCGGACAGCGTGCTCGTGCCCTTCACGATCGACGAGCTGTCGGTCGTCGAGTTGTCGCCCCCGAGGTGCAGCGTGCAGCCGCTCGCGCAGCGGTCGAGGAAGATCACGTTCGACGTGACCGCCTCCTGGCTCGGCACGCGCGGCCTGGGGATGATCAGCGTCCGCGGGCGGTCGGCGAGCGCCGGGGTGACGAGGCAAGCGACCAGCACGGCCGCGGCACACACACTGCGGATCATGGTCTTCCTACTTAACATCTGGCGTGTTTCTCCCCGCGTACGAACTGCCAAGTACGCGGATCAAAAGGCCCGGGCGCGCCGGCGACGCGTGATCCACAGCGCAGCGATCGCGCCGAGCATGAGCGCGCCGCCGGGCGGGGTCCGGCCGCTGTCGCAGCAGCCGCCGCCGGTGTCGGCGCCCGCGATGCACTCGCCGCTGGTGCCCGTGCCCGTGCCGACGCAGCCAAAGCCGCCCGGGCAGTGCGCGTTCGACGTATCGCACGGCACGACGCACGTCATCGTGTTGTTGTAGCCGACGCACGTGCCCGACTGGCAGTCGGTGTTGCTCGCGCACGCCGCGCCGAGGCCGCCCATCGCCATCGGGCCGGCGACGCACGCGCCGTCGTAGCAGATGTAGTTCGGGTTGCAGTCGCTGTCGCTGCCGCACTTCGCGCCGACGAGCACGGTCTCGGTGAGGTCGGAGGTCGCCGACTTGTTGCTCGCGCACAGGATCCGGATCGTGTGCGCGCCGTCCTTCGCATTGGCCGGCACCGTGAACGTGTACGGCGCGGCCGTCAGGTTCGCGTTCGGGATGCCGTCGAAGACGAAGTCGACCTCCGACACGCCGTCGCTCGACGTGCAGTTGACGTCGATCTCGCCGCCGGCCTGCACGCCGGAGCCGTCGGTCGGCTTCGTGATCGACAGCGTCGGCGCGACCGCGCCGGCCGGGCCGAGCAGGTTCGTCAGGATCGTGACCTCGTCCTGGGTCGCCTGGCCGGTCGACATGCACGTGTGGCGGTTGTTCGTGCACGTCACGCCGAACGCGTTGCAGGTGCCGGTCCCGCTCGGGCACATGTACAGGCAGTCGCTGCCGCACGGAGCGCCGTCCTGGAACTTCAGCGGCGTGGCGTAATTGTTGTAGGTCATCGGATCGGTCGCCGGCGTCGAGTGATCGAGCGTCCACGCGTGCGCGATCTCCTGCGCCGCGGTGCCGCACACGAGCGTCGTGTTCGCCGTCCCCGCGGTGTTCGCGAAGTCGAACACGAGCGCGTCCGGGATGTATTTGCGCCCGCAGTCCTGCGGGTTCTGGCACAGGTAGTCGGCGATGCCGAGCACGCACCCGCCCGAGCCGCACGGCAGCCCCATCTGCGTCGGATCGCCGGCGATCACGACCTCGAAGTAGTCGCCGCTCGCCGGCTTCTGATCGGTGACCGTCACGTTCAGCGGCGCCATCACCTGCTTCACGCAGTCGCGGATCGCGCCCCACTGGCTGTCGGAGCCGGAGAACGCCGACAACGTCGAGTTCGTGTTCGGGATGTCCGAGGTCAGCGTGCGCGCGTCGGTGTTGCCGACCGTGATCTTGCAGCCGCTCGGCTTGCAGTTGTTGAGGTACAGCGTGTGGCTGTCGATGATGTTCGGGACCGCGGACGGGTCGCCCTGCCACGGCTGGACGAGGTTGATCCTCGGGCCGATCGGCTCGGCGAGCGCGGGCGAAGCTAGGACAGCGAGGACGGCGACACCCGCGATACGACTCATGACTTCCAGTCTTATCGTGCCGGCGTGGTGGTCGCCTACTACAAAACGCGCGTGATCAGGATCATACCTACAAGGTCGCGGCGCAAATCATGAACGCCACGTACGCGGCGATCAGTACGACGCCCTCGAACCGCGAGATCTTGCGCGAGCCGCGCATCATGAACACGCCGAGCAGCGTGATCGCGACGAGGCCGACGAGGTCGACCAGGTGCATGCGCTCGCCGAGGTGGATCGGCTGCAGCGACGCGGTCACGCCGAGCACGAGGAACACGTTCATCAGGTTCGAGCCGATCAGCGTGCCGACCGTGAGCGACTCGTGGCCGCGCAGCGCGCCGATCACCGACGCGACCAGCTCGGGCAGCGCCGTGCCGAGCGCGATCACGGTGAGCCCGAGCATGCGCTCGGACATGTGGAGCTCGCTCGCGATCCCGCGGCCGCCGTAGACCAGCGCGTTCGCGCCGACCACGAGCAGCATCAGCCCGAGCGCGCTCATCACGATCGCGACGCCCCGCGACTCGCGCGGCCGGCCCTTGCCGCCGAGCGACGCGCCGGCCTCCTCGGCGCGCGACTCGCGATCGTCGAGATCGGCGCCGAGCCGCGCGTCGACGGTCAGCGACGCGATCGTGAACACGACCGCGCAGCCGACGAGCAGCACGCCCTCGAGCCGCGACAGCACGCCGTTGCGGAACAGCAGCGGCACCGCGATCGCCGAGCCGACGAGCACCGGCAGCTCGCGCTTGATCACGCGGCCGTCGACGACCGGCGGCCGGATCAGCGCCGTCAGCCCGAGGATCAGCGACAGGTTCGCGGCGCACGAGCCGATCACGGTGCCGAGCGCGATCGGCGCGTGGTTGGTCAGCGCGGTCTTCGTCGCGACCACGAGCTCGGGCGACGAGCTGCCGAACGCGGCGACGGTGAGCCCGACCACCAGCGGCTTGACGCCGAACCCGCGCGCGAGCGCCGACGAGCCGCGGATCAGCCACTCCGCTCCCCAGTAGAGGATCGCGATGCCGGCCACCAGCGCTGCGACGTCGAGGGCGATCAACGATGCAAGGATAAGCCTTACATCATCGTGCGCGCCAGGAACCGGGCGGCGTGCATCAGGTCGTCGAGCTTGTGGATGTCGTTGGAGTCGTAGTGGCCGCGGATGTGGCCGGTCGGGTCGACGAGCAGGAAGTAGCCGCCGTGCGCGATGTTCGGGATGCCGCCGGGCCGGTCGCTCTCGCGCTGCATCGAGGTCATGAACGGGCCCTCGACGACCTTCTTCATCGCGGCCTCGGGCCCGGTGACGAACCGCCACCGCGTCGGGTCGGCGTGGAAGCGCTCGGCGTACGCGGTCAGCCGCTGGGGCGTGTCGTACGTCGGGTCGACCGAGAACGACACGAGCTTGACGCGATCGCCGACGTCGAACGTCTTCTCCTGGATGTTGGCCATCTTCGCGGTGGTCACCGGGCAGATCGTGTCGCAGCGGGTGAACAGGAAGCTGACGATCGTCACGTGGCCGCGTAGCGCGGCATCGGGGAACGCCTGGCCGCGCTCGTCGACGAGCGAGAACGAGCCGATGTCGCCGAGGTCGTCGAGCTTGGGATCGGGCGGACGCGTGGCGAGCGACACGCCGAGGACGCCGACCGCGACGACGACGATCGCGAGCATGTAGACGAGGACGCGACGACCGGGCCTGGGCACGCCCGCACCCTGGCAGATCCGGGTCGGAATTGCACGTAGACCGTGGTGCGGCAGGATGGCGCGGCTCTTGCTGCCCCCGGGGGGGAGATGTGGCTCGCCCATGGCCTGACGCTCGCCCGGATTCCGCTGGCCGGTCTGTTCTGGCTCAGCTATGGCCGCGTCGGCTGGTCGCTGGCGATCGTGATGGTGGCCGCGCTCACCGACGCGCTCGACGGGGCGGTGGCGCGTCGGGCGCACGCGCGCAGCGGGCGGCCGCAGGACGTGCGCGGGACGGCCGGAGAGTGGCTCGATCCGCTCGCGGACAAGGTGTTCGTCCTCGTCGCGCTCGGGGTCGCCGTCGCCCACGGCGCGTCGTGGCCGCTGGCCGTCATCGCGCTCGCGCGCGAGATCGTGCTCGTGCCGCTCGCGATCGCGTACCGGCTCGTCGGTCCGCGCGTGCCGCACGCGTTCCAGGCCGACGCACTCGGCAAGCTGACGACGATCGTCCAGCTCGCCGCGGTCGTCGCGATCGTCGCCGAGCTGCCGGTCGCGCCGCCGCTCGCGTTCGCGTCGGGTGCGCTCGGTGTGGCGGCGGCGGCGCACTACGTCGTGCGCGCGACCGCGACCGCGAGGGTCGCCTCGTGAAGCTGATCGCGACCGAGGACCACGACGAGGCCTTCGAGGTGCTCCACACCACCGGCACCTCGCAGGCGGCGATGATGACGCTCGATCCGGGCGAGGCATCGAGCGGGCGCGTGGGCAACGAGCACGCGTGGGCCGAGCAGTGGGTCTACGTGATCTCGGGGCAGGGCGAGGCGCTCTGCAAGAAGCGGCGGCTCAAGCTGCGGGCCGGCTCGCTGCTGCTCGTCGAGCGCGGCGAGCAGCACCAGATCAGGAACACCGGCAAGACGCCGCTCGTGACGCTCGACGTCTACGTGCCGCCGGCGTACGACGACGACGGCGAGCCGCTGTACTGACGGCGTCCGGCGTCCGGCGTCCGGCGTCCG
>JBLMXA010001000.1:0-3271 GCA_050257515.1 Acidobacteriota bacterium
CGCCGGAGCGCGAGGGCTCGGTGCGCCAGATGATCGCCCGCGTGGCCGACACCATCTATGGATGGGGCAAGACCGACGGCTACTTCAAGAGCGAGCAGGACGCGTGGGCGTTTCGCGACGAGCTCGTGCACCTGCTGCTGCACCAGAAGATGGCGTTCAACTCGCCGGTCTGGTTCAACGTCGGCGTCGAGGAGCACCCGCAGTGCTCGGCGTGCTTCATCAACTCGGTGGATGACTCGATGAGCTCGATCCTCGGGCTCGCGAAGACCGAGGGCATGCTGTTCAAGTACGGTTCGGGCACCGGCTCGAACCTGTCGAGCCTGCGCAGCTCGCGCGAGCACCTGAACGGCGGCGGCACCGCGAGCGGGCCGGTGTCGTTCATGCGCGGCTTCGATGCGTTCGCGGGCGCGATCAAGAGCGGCGGCAAGACGCGGCGCGCGGCGAAGATGGTGATCCTCAACATCGAGCACCCCGACGTCGTCGACTTCATCGATTGCAAGGCGATCGAGGAGAAGAAGGCGTGGGCGCTGATCGATGCCGGCTACGACGGAGGCTTCAACGTCGTCGGCGGCGCGTACGACTCGGTCAACTACCAGAACGCGAACCACTCGGTGCGCGTGACCGACGAGTTCATGAACGCCGTGCTGCGCGACAGCGAGTGGTCGACGAAGGCGGTGACGAACGGCCGCAAGGTCGAGACGTTCCCGGCGCGCACGCTGATGCGCAAGATGGCCGCGGCCGCGTGGATCTGCGGCGATCCCGGCATGCAGTACGACACGACGATCAACGACTGGCATCCGTGCATCAACACGTCGCGCATCAACGCGTCGAACCCGTGCTCGGAGTACATGTTCCTCGACGACTCGGCGTGCAACCTCGCGTCGCTGAATCTCCGCAGGTTTCAACAGGAGAATGGCGACCTCGAGGTCGAGGCGTTCCGGCGCGCCGTGCAGACGACCATCACCGCGATGGAGATCATCGTCGACAACTCGAGCTACCCGACGCCGAACATCGCCGAGAACTCGTACAAGTTCCGCCCGCTCGGCCTGGGCTACGCCAACCTCGGCGCGCTGCTGATGTCGCGCTCGCTGCCGTACGACAGCGAGCCGGGGCGCGCGTATGCGGCGGCGATCACCGCGCTGATGTGCGGCGAGGCGTATCGCACGAGCGCGAAGATCGCGGCCGACGCGACCGGGCCGTTCGTCGGCTACGCCGAGAACGAGACGCCGTTCCTTCGCGTGATGCGCAAGCACCGCGCGTCGGTCGAGCGCATCGACCAGGCGTTCGTGCCGTACGATCTCGTGCAGGCCGCGCGCGACTCGTGGGACGGCGCGATCCAGCTCGGCGAGAAGTACGGGTTCCGCAACGGCCAGACCACGGTGCTCGCGCCGACCGGCACGATCGCGTTCCTCATGGACTGCGACACGACCGGCATCGAGCCCGACATCGCGATCGTCAAGTACAAGCGGCTCGTCGGCGGCGGCCTGCTCAAGATCGTGAACCAGACCGTGCCCGAGGCGCTGACGAAGCTCGGCTACTCCGCCAAGGAGGTCGAGGGCATCGTCGCGCACATCGACGCGAAGGACACGATCGAGAACGCGCCGCACCTCAAGGACGAGCACCTGCCGGTGTTCGACTGCGCGTTCCGCAGCAGCAACGGCACGCGGTCGATCCACTACATGGGTCACATCCGCATGATGAGCGCGGTGCAGCCGTTCCTGTCGGGCGCGATCTCGAAGACGGTCAACCTGCCGACCGACTGCACGGTCGAGGACATCGAGGACGCCTACATCCAGGCGTGGAAGCTCGGCCTCAAGGCGATCGCGGTGTACCGCGATGGCTGCAAGCGGACCCAGCCGCTGTCCACCAACATGACCCAGGCGACGAGCGACGGCAGCAAGGCCGCGGTCGATCCGCTCGAGCTGCTGGCTCCCGACGAGCGCCGGCTGATCGAGGCGCTGCGCGCGCGCAAGACCAAGCCGGCCGGCCCGCCGATGGCGACCCGTTACAAGCTGCCCGACGAGCGTGCGTCGTTCACGCACAAGTTCTCGATCGGCGGCCACGAGGGCTACATCACGGTCGGCCTCTACGAGGACGGCTCGCCGGGCGAGATCTTCGTGCGCATGGCGAAGGAAGGCTCGGTGATCGCCGGCCTGATGGATAGCTTCGCCACCTCGATCTCGCTCGCGCTCCAGCACGGCGTGCCGCTGCCGATCTTGATCGAGAAGTTCAAGGGCACGCGGTTCGAGCCGAGCGGCTTCACCGGCAACCAGGAGATCCCGATCGCGACGTCGATCATGGACTACCTGTTCCGCTGGCTCGCGCTGCGGTTCCCGGCGGAGGGCGCGTCGTTCGTCGAGCGCCACCCCGCGGCGAAGACCGCGCAGCTCGACCTGCCGAAGGTCCCGGTGCTCGCGAAGGACTTCATCGCGGTCGAGGTCAAGGGCGGCACGCCCGCGATCCCGGTCGAAGTGAAGGACCGCGCGTGGGTCCAGGAGACCGACGCGCCGCCGTGCCACGAGTGCGGCACGCTGATGGTGCGCAACGGCGCGTGCCACAAGTGCCCCAACTGCGGCTCGACGTCCGGCTGTTCCTGAGCGGAAGGATTGGCCGCCAGGACGCCATGCACGCCAAGACGGAGCGCCAAGACTTCTTCTTGAAGAGAGTCTTGGCGTCTGTCTTGGCGTCCTTCGCGCCTTGGCGGCAAATCTAGCGAAGTGCTGCCGCGAGCTCGGTCGGCGTGAGCACGACCGCGTCCGCGCCGGCGGCCTGCAAAGCCGCCGCGCCGCGGAAGCCCCAGGCGCAGCCGATCGAGTGCATGCCGGCGGCGCGCGCGGTGGCGACGTCGACCTCGGAGTCGCCGACCATGACGGCGGCCGAGGGCGCGATCGAGAGCGGCTCGAGGATCGAGAGGATCGACTCGGGCGCGGGCTTGCGCGGGATGCCGGCGCGCTCGCCGGCGACCGCGACGAACGTCCAGCGGCCGAGCAGCTCGGCGACGATCGCGACCGTCTCGGCGTGCGGCTTGTTCGACAGCACGGCGAGCGTCTGGCCGGCGAGCGAGTCGAGCACGTCGGCGATGCCCGGGTAGAGCCGGGTGTGGATCACCGGGCGCGCGCGGTAGTGCGCGCGATAGCCCTCGAGCACGTCGCTGGCCATCTCGTACATCGGCACGGCGCTCTCGACGAGGTACGCCGCGCCGTAGCCGACCCAGTGCGAGATCTCGGCGCGGGTGCGGGTCGGCAGGCCGCGCTCGGCGAGCGCGGCGTTC
>JBLMXA010001001.1:0-2715 GCA_050257515.1 Acidobacteriota bacterium
GCCGAGCGGGAACGTGTCGAACTTCACCGGCGTCTGGCTCAGGCCCTCCTGCAGCGCCTTGTCGAGGTTGCGCAGCAGGCCCGCCGCGGCGCCCGAGCCGACCGTCGACGTCGCCCCGCTCATCAGGAACCGCAGCTCGCCCCAGCTCACCTGATCGTTCGTCGCGCCGCCGGCCGCGGGGATCTTCGTGTGGCCGTCGAGCCCCTTGCGCCACTGCTGGCGATCGTCGTAGCGCTCGCCGGTATCGGTGTACGGCGGGTCCTGCGCGTACGTGATGTGATCGTGCGTGTTGATGAGGCCCGGCGAGATCGTGCCGTCGGGGCACGTGATCGTCGTCTCGCCGCCGGCGGCGCAGTTGCAGCCGACGCACGTGATCTTGCCGGTCTGATCGAACGCGACCTGACCGCCGTGATAGACGGTGCTCGGCGTCAGCACCGTGCCCTCGACCACGGTCGTCGTGCCGCCCGCGGTCACCGCACACGTGCCGGTCGCGATCGGATCGAGCGTCCCGCACGTGACGTCGGTCGGGCCGGACGGGCCGTCGACGCCGGCGTCGCCGGGCGGCTTCTTGCCGCCGCTGCAGGCGACGATCGCGATCATGAAGACCGCATGAAGGCCGAATTTCATCGGGCGGAACCTAGCTTGGACGCCGCGCCGACCACAACGGCGAACTTGAGGCGCGATCACTCTCGGCGCAGAACGTGTCGTTCACCTCACGTTCCCGTTGCTATCATCTAACCGTGCTGTCACGCGGGGTGCTGCTCGCGCTGGTCGCGTCGTGCGGGCTGGGCAACGTCCATCCGTACGACTACGCGCCGGCGGAGCTGGAGCAGATGGGCCTCCACGACTCGGCCGCGTACGTCGCACAAGTGCTGATGCCACAAGACCAGCTCGCGCTGGTGCTCGCCCACCCGCGGCTCGGCCAGCCGCAGATCCGGCGCGCCGGCGAGCCGCTCGACGTCAGCTGGCTCGCCCCGAACCTCACGTGCCAGCCGGCCGCGATCTCGCTGTCGACCGGGATGGCGCTCGCCGACGCTCCCGGCACCTGCGACGACCGCGGCATCTGTCACATGACGGTCGCCACGCCCGACCTCGCGCCCGGTCTGTACGGCCTGTGCGTCGCGGTCGCGGGCGTGTTCGACTGCTCGCCGAGCGCGCTCGCGATCGTCGATCACTACGCGGATCCGGCGACCGTCGTCCACATCAGCGACGCGCACGTCGGCGACGGCGGCTCGCTCGCGGTGTTCACCGACGTGATCGATGCGATCGACGCGCTCGATCCGCCGCCCGATCTCGTCGTGTTCACGGGCGACGCGGCCGACACCGGCCTCGCCGACCAGCGCGGCGACTTCATCGCGCAGATCGCGCGGCTCGCGGTGCCGGTCTACGTCGTCACCGGCAACCACGACTACGACGCGCTCGGGATCGAGGGGCACCTCGTCGACATCGGGCCCGAACTCGATCTCGACGCGTGGTACGGCGGCCTCCACCTGCTCGGGCTGTCGTCGGGTCAGGACCTCGACGACGGCGAGCACGACACGACGATCTCGGAGTCGAGCGGCCCCGATGCAAGCCAGCTCGCGTGGCTGCGCGACTCGCTCGACGACACGACGCCGACCGTCACGTTCTTGCACCACCCGATCTACAACGGGCTGTTCGCGACCGTCGGCCCCGACGCGCGCGACACCTTGAAGAGCCTCGTCACGCGGCCGAACATGCTCGCGGTGCTCGCCGGCCACACCCACACGAGCGCGGTGTTCGACGCCGATGGCAACAGCCGCGGCCTGTCGCTCGACTCCGGCGTCGTGCCGCCCGACCGCTGGCCGCTGCACTACGTCGCGTCGCGCGCGACGAAGGACAGCGGTGGCTTCGCGGTGCTCCACCTCGGCGCGTCGCACGTGGACTATCGATGGGTCGCGCTGCCCTAGCGCTGGTCCTCGTCGCCAGCGCCGCCCACGCATCGCCGCCGCTCGCGCTGCAGCTCGGCCTCGGCGGCGGCGAGCAGTGGGCCGAGCGCTCCGGCTGGCTGCGCGACGACGACTACCTGCTCGTGCGCGCCGCGACCGGGCTCGGCGACTTCGTCGCGCTCGACCTCGAGCTGCAGGAGGACCTCGATCGCGTCGAGGCGACGTTCGGCGCCGGCGTGCGCGTGCGGCCGTGGGCCGGCGCGTGCTGGCGCGCGCGGTGGTCGCCATACGTCCGCGCCGAGCTCGCGGTCGCCGGCGCATCACATCTCGGCTCGAACTACGACCTCGTCGCGGGCGCCGGCCACTGGGGCGCGATCACCTCGCACGCGCGGTGGCTGCACTGGTTCGCCGAGGTCGATCTCGTCACGCGCGTCGGCGAGTACACGTCGGTGTCGCCGCGGCTGGAGCTCGGGCTGGCGGTGGCGACCGCGTCGTTCTGGCGCTGATTCGCCGATCCGGTCGTGCTCGTACTCGATCCGGGACCCTGACAAGACGCGCTGATCGAGCGAATACGTCGGGCGCCTCCACCTCGCCGACAGCCATGCCAGCGAAGCTCATGGGAGCGCTGCCGGACAGCCGAGCACGAGTACGACCACAGACGCGTCGCTGGACTGATCGGCATCGGAGCTAGGGCAGCACGATCCGCCCCGGCGCCATGTTCGTGCCGGCCTCGGTGTGGCACGAGTTGCAGTCGCCGCTCGTCTGCGGCGTCGCCATCGCCCGCACCTTGCCGTTGGCGTGGACCTCG
>JBLMXA010001002.1:0-2779 GCA_050257515.1 Acidobacteriota bacterium
CGCGGTCGGCAGCGCGATCGTGCTCGGTGGCGTCGCGCTGTCCGGCGTCCGGACCGGCGACGGCCGCGACCTGTCGGCGCGCGCGCTCGGCTGGGCGCTCGCGTGCGCGGCGGCGATCGCCGGGTATCACCTCGCGTACAAGGCGGCGCTCGCCGCCGGCGGCAACCCATCGGCCGTGTTCGCGGCGGCGCTCGCGGTCGCGACCGCGATCAACCTCGTTCGCTCGCGCGGGGTCGTCGCCTACGCGCGCGAGCGCGCGGCGCGCGTGCTCGTGATGGCTCTCGTGTGCGGCGGCTCGTTCCTGATCCTGCTCGAGGCGCTCGCGACGAGCGGAGCCGGGTTCGTGCTGACGCTGCGCAACACGTCGGTCCTGTTCGCGACCTTGCTCGCGTTCGCGATCGGCGAGCGGCCGCGGCGCCTCCAGATCGCCGGCGCGCTGCTCGTCGCCGCGGGTGCGATCGTGATGGCCTGGCCGTGACGGGAGTGATACAACGGCGCCGGCATGAGCCGGCCGTCAGGATCGTTTTCGCCGCCGGCCGGGTTTCGCGACAGCCCCGCTCCGCCGCTACCCGCCGGCGAGGTGATCGCGTCGACGTACGCGATCCGCGAGGAGATCGCGCGCACGGAGACCGGGACCGTGTTCGAGGCGCGCGACATGCTGCTCGACCGGCTCGTCGCGTTCAAGATCGCGTGGCGCGACGCGGGCACGCCGTCGCTGTTGCCCGAGGCGAGGCGATGCGCGGCGGTCCGCGATCCATGCGCGGTGCAGGTCCACGGTATGGGCACCCACAACGGCTGCGAGTACGTCGTCGGCGAGCGCGTGCTCGGCCACCTGTTGCACGACGAGCTCGCCAGGCCGCTCGCGCCCGAGGTCTACCTGCGCAGCCTGCGCGCGCTGTACGCGGCGGTCGCGCGCGCGCACGACGCCGGCATCGCGGTCGGCGACGTCTCGGGCTCCACCGTGCTCATGTGCCCCGACTCGCGCGTCGTGCTCGGCCGGCTGTCGCTATCGCAGGTCCCGGCGTTCGGGCCGCAGGGCCAGGTGCTCGCGCCCGAGGTCGTGCGCGGCGAGGTCGATGCCGGCGATCCGACCGCGGCCGAGGCGATCGATCTGTACGGCCTCGGCTGCGTCGCGATCGAGCTCGCGAGCGGCTCGCCGCCGTTCTCCGACGACACCCCGCAGCGCGAGCTGCGCGGCCACGCGAACGAGCCGCCGCCGCGCATCTCCGACCTGCGCGCGGATCTGCCCGGCGAGCTGTCGGATCTCGTCGACTGGCTGCTCGCGAAGCGGCCGGCCGCGCGGCCGCGCTCGGTCGCCGACGTGCTCGCGCAGCTCGACGCGATCGTCGAGCGCGTCGCGCCCGCGCTGCACTCGCTGCGCGTGCTGATCGTCGATGACGACACCGCGCGCGCGCGCTGGCTGTGGAGCCTCGCTCGCCGCGCGCACTCGTCGACCATCGTCGAGACCGCGAGCGAGGGCACCGACGCCGCGCACAAGCTCAACCGCGATCAGCCCGATCTGATCTTCATCGACGCCGCGCTGCGCGGCGTGATGAACGCGCTCGAGCTGTGCATGTACGCGCGCGGGCTCGACGGCTCGCACGGCAAGCTGTGCCTGATCGGGTCGGTCTCCGACAAGGATCGCGCGCTGCTCGCCGCCGCCGATGTCGAGCTCGTCGCCGACGATGCCGCGCTGCCCGGCACGATCCTCGATCGCGTCCGCACCGCCGTCGCCGGCGGTGTCCGCCCTCCCCGCTCGCGCTCGCTGGTGTCCGGATGATGAAGCACCTCGCCTGCCTCGCCCTCGCGCTCGCCGCCTGCAGCGGCGACGCCTCGAACACCGTCTACTTCGACGCCGCGCACCACGCGACCGCGGCGACGTACTTCGACTATCCGTGGCCGAGCGATCTGCGGCTCGACGCGGCCGGCGCGCCCGATCTCACCGGGTTTCCCAACCCGCGCAACGTGCCGATCCTCACCGACCTGATGTCGATCGTGCCGGCGCGCACCGGCTTCCCGGTGATGGCCGCGGGCTACTTCCGGTTCACCGCGCCGATCCCCGATCGCACGCTCGACGCCGTGATGACCGACGGACCGGTCTACCTCGTCGACATCGATCCGATGTCGCCCGAGCGCGGCACCACGTTCCCGGTCGTCGCCGTCACGCTGCCGAAGGATCCGTACGTGCCGACGAACGTGCTCGCGGTCGCGCCGCGCCCCGGCATCGTGCTGCGCGCGGCGACCGAGTACGCGTACGTGCTCGGCAAGGACGTCGCGCCCGGGTTCGCGCGGCCGTCGGGGCTGCGCGAGAGCGATCCGCACTTCGCGAACCTGTGGCAGACGCTCGATCAGATCGGGCTGCCGCGCGCGCAGGTGCTCGCCGCGACCGTGTTCACGACGGGCGACGAGATCGCGGCGGTCGCCGCGCGCGCCGAGGCGGTGCGCCAGGCGTACCACCCCGTGATCGAGAACGTGCAGCTCGTCGGCGACGCGACCTACGACGGGTTCTGCCGGCTGTCGGCGACGATCACGATGCCGCAGTTCCAGACCGGCACGCCGCCGTTCAACGACGGCGGCACGTTCGTGATCGATCCGGCGACCCAGCTGCCGATGAAGCAGGCCGAGATGACGATCCCGGTGACGATCACGCTGCCGAAGGAGACGATGCCGGCGACCGGCTGGCCGCTCTACCAGTTCTTCCACGGCTCGGGCGGGCTCTCGACCGGGCTCGTCGATCTCGGTCAGTCGCCGACGTCCGACGACATGCCGGAGCCCGGCA
>JBLMXA010001003.1:0-3804 GCA_050257515.1 Acidobacteriota bacterium
GATCGGCCGGCCGGCGATCGCCTGCACCGACGCGGCGCTCGAACGTGCGACGTCGTCGATCACTCCGGCCCGAATGGCCTCGTGCACGTCGAGGTAACGGCCTTCCTGCAACACGTCGGTGATCCAACGCTCGGGCCGGCGGGTCGCTTCGGCCAGGCGCGCGCGGAAGCGCCGCACGTCGGCGTCGTGTTGCGCGGCGCGCCGCTCGACGTCGGCGGTTGCGCCGGTGAACGCCTCGCCCGGTTCGCACATCCGCAACCGCGCGTGCGGCACCGCCTCACGGCGCGCCGCGACTGCGAGTACACCCAGTGCGACGCCCTCCGCGCGTCCGATGCACAGCGCGTGGACGGGCACGCCGAGCAGGTCGATGACGTCGATGAGTGTGAACGCCGCGGCGTACGTGCCGCCGCCGCAGTTCAACAGCAGCCGTACGGGCTCGTCGCCCGACGCATCGAGCATCATCAGCTCCGCGGCGGCGCGGCTCGCGACCACGTCGTCGAGTTCGCCGTTCACGACGACGACACGCTGGTCGAACATCCGCGCCCGCATCAGGTGGGACATGGTGGTGGTCGCGTCGGCCGGCGTCATCGTGAACCCTTCAGCTTCCAGTCGAGTTGGCGGCCGAGCGCCGCGGCGTACCGCTCGAGCGTGGACAACCGGACGTCGGCGTCGCCCGATTCGAGGCGCGCGACCGCGGACTGGGAGGTCTGCATACGCGCCGCGACCTCGGTCTGCGACAACCCGAGCTCCTGGCGCAGCGAGACGAGCTCGGCCGCGAGATCGCGTCGTCGTTGCGCGAGCTCGCTGAATCCGGGAAACACGGGGGGATGCCGTCGATCGGACGGGCGATTCGGGTGTTCGGGCATCCGGCTCCAATGCTATCTCGGCGATGCTATCTCGAAAATGAGATAGCATCAACGGTATGACGCAGTTCCAATCGGTGATCCCCACTGTTCTCGAGCAATCGGCCCGCGGCGAGCGGGCGTTCGACATCTACTCGCTCCTGCTGCGCGAACGGATCGTGTTCCTCGGTCAGGAAGTCGACGACCAGGTCGCGAACCTCCTCGTCGCCGAGATCCTGTATCTCGAGTCGCAGGATCCCGACAAGGACATCCACCTCTACATCAACTCGCCGGGCGGACAGGCGTACGCGGGCATGGCGATCTACGACGTCATGCAGCACACGCGCTGCGAGGTCTCGACGATCTGCGTCGGGATGGGCATGTCGGCCGCGGCGATGATCCTCTGCGGTGGCGCGACCGGGAAGCGGTACGCGCTGCCGAGCGCCAAGATCATGATCCACCAAGGTTCGGCCGGCGCGCGCGGCGCACCGCGCGACATGGAGATCCATCTGCGCGAGGTGCTCGCGACGACACGCCGGATGGCCGAGATCATCGCGTTCCACAGCGGCAAGCCCGTCGACGTCGTCGAGCGCGACATCGACCGCGACTACTTCATGACCGCTGCGGAAGCGATGGACTACGGCTTGATCGACGACATCGTCGCACCGCGCCGTGGGATCTCGACCGAAGCGCTCGAGGCCGCCGCGCACCTCGCAGCCGCCGACGCGTAACGTTCGAGCGCTTCGAGCCGGGGAAGGTCGATCACGACATCGGGCGCCACGTGCTTGCGGACGAGACGGACGCGCGGTGCCTTGCGCGAGGTGCCGGTCCAGGACTGCACGGCCGGCCCCCTAGGAGACGACGCGCAGCATCTCGTCGATGCTGAGCTCGCCTCGGACGACTCGCTTCAGTGCCGTACGCCGCAACGTGTCCATGCCTTGCTCGACCGCGACGCGTTCGATCTCCGCGGTCGCCGCGCGCTCGACGATGAGCCGGGAGATGTCCTCCGTGATCGGCATGATCTCCACGAGAGGCAGACGACCGGAGTAACCCGTGCGCCGGCAGGCCGGGCAGCCCATGGGAACACGGATTGTCGCGTCGAGGATCATGGCGTCGTCGGCACCAAGCATCCGCATCGTTTCTGCGAGGCTGTCGTCGATCTCGCGCGGTTCCGCGCACTGCGGGCACAGGCGGCGTGCCAGCCGTTGTGCGGCGATGCACGACATCGACGAGGCGACGAGGTACGGCTCGACACCCATGTCGACGAGACGCATCGGCGCGGCCGCGGCGCGCGTCGTGTGCAAGGTCGACAGGACGAGGTGCCCGGTGATCGACGCGTCGGCCGCGATGCGCGCGGTCTCGGCGTCGCGGACCTCGCCGATCATGATGACGTCGGGGTCGGCGCGCAGGATCGACCGGAGCGCGCTCGGGAACGTCATGCCGGCGCGCGTGTTGATCTGAATCTGCTTGATGCCGTCGACGCGGTACTCGACGGGGTCCTCGACCGACACGACGCTCTTGGTCGCGGTGTCGATCGCCGACAACAGCGCATAGAGCGTGCTCGTCTTGCCGGAGCCGGTGGGCCCGGTGATGAACACGCCGCCTTGCGGCGCGAGGATCGCGGGCAAGAGGCGCGTCTCTTCGTCGATCGACAGGCCCAGCGAGCCGAGGTCGAGCGCCCGGCGCACGGGATCGAGGAGTCGCAGCACGACCGACTCACCGGCGGCGGTCGGCACGGATGCGACGCGCACGTCGACGGCGCGTCCGCCGACGACCATCGAGAACCGACCGTCCTGCGGTGTGCGCTGCTGCGCGATGTCGAGGCCGCCCAGAACCTTCAACCGGCTGACGAGCGGACGCAGCACCGACAGCGGCGTCTGCGAGGCGTCGTGCAGCACGCCGTCGATGCGCATCCGTACGCGCACTTCGGTCGACGTAGGTTCGATGTGCAGGTCGGACGCGCGGTCCATGATCGCCTGTTCGAGGAGCACGTTGATCAGCCGCACGATCGGGCCGTCTTCCACCTCGGCAACCGCGGCGACGGCCGGATCGTCCGCGTGGTGCTCGTCGGCAGCGTCGCCGAGCGTGCTCGCGATCTCGGATCGCTGATATGCGCGCTCGATCTCCGCTCGCAGCTGCTCGGGATCGGCGAAGGCCGGGACGACGTCGCGCCGGGTCAGGACACGAAGGTCGTCGAGCGCGATGACGTCGGTCGGGTCGGCCATCACGAAGAGCACGTGACGGTCCCAGCGCTGTACCGGCAGAGCGTTGTAGCGGCGCGCGAACTCCTCGGGAACGAGCTCGCTGAGCAGCGGGTCGGGCGGCCGCCGCTCCAGATCGACGAACGGCAGCCCGAGGTGTGTCGCGAGCGCCTGCGCGAGGTCGCGATCGGAGATGGCGCCCATCTCGACCAGTGTCTCGCCGATCCGCCGGCGCGTTTCGCGCTGACGCTCGAGCGCGACGGTCACGACCTCGGGCGCGACGAGTCCCTGCTTCACGAGCGTGTGGCCGATGGGCCCCGACCGGACGGGCTCCGGTCGCGCACCCACCCAATCGGGCTCCACTGGTGCGCCCACCGGAGAGAGCGCGCGCTGGAGCGCGGCCGTCTCGGGCTCGGCGTCAGGGAGCTCGGGCTGGCGGTCTCTCAGCGAATTGACCGTGCGAAGAATGTCCGCGAGGCGGGCTTCGACCGCCTCGGCGGCGGCGAGGTCGGTGACATCGTCGGGCGGGAATGTCATCGGCGGGTACTCCAGATTGTTTCCGGGCGGTAGGCCAGAAACATCGGCACAGCACCGGTTTTTCTCGACCGCGCAACGGGACGCCGCCGTCTGTGATGAAAGGCACATTGGTGGTTTGGAATGCGGCTGCCGGGGGTAATGGGCGTCTGCTCGGTCGCGAGTGCGCGCTCCTCCCCGAAGGCCCGGTGCACCCTGGACCGCCGGTCCGGGACGACGACGCGCCC
>JBLMXA010001004.1:0-8110 GCA_050257515.1 Acidobacteriota bacterium
GCCTCGTCGAAGTGCTCGTACATCGCCTCGTCGGCGAGGAACTCCTTGGAGTGGAACTCGCGGCGGCCGTTCTTGACGCGGATGTCGTGCACCTGGTGCAGCATCTCGTGGAACACGATCCACGCGACGAAGAAGTACGGCACGAACGCGCGATCGAGCGAGCGGTGGATGCGGATCAGACGATCCTCGACCGAGTAGCTGCCCATCTTGATCGAGTTGCGCCGGCGCGGGCGGCCGGTGCGCTGGCCCCACGTGATCGCGGCGTCGATCTTGTTGCCGAAGTACCTCGCGTTGAGGTCGTCGAAGATCTGGCGCAGGTCGTGGTGCTCGCCGGCGGTGAAGATCACCTGCGTCGGCTGGCGGCGCGCGCGGCCGCGTACGTGCCCCGCGTTCTGGTCGATGAAGTCGCCGAGCACGCGCGACGCGTCCGGATCGTTGTCGGCGATGTAGCGCGCGAGCGCGCGCGTGATCACCGGATCGGCGTCGGCGAACATGTGGTGCAGGCGAACCTCGTAGCGACGGTCCTTCGGAACCCGCCTCACCGAGATCATCGTGTAGCGATTGTCGGTCAGCGTCACCGAGACGCGGCCGCGCGAGAGATGCGCGCGGATGCGGCGCTCCAGGCTGTCCTGCGCGTCGGCGATCTCGGCAGCGAGCTCGCCGCCGCGCTTGCGCCGCAGCGCATCGACGAGGGCGATGGCGTGGCTCGCGCTGTCACAGTTGCCGGACGCTTCGACAACAGCGCAGGGATCGGCGGAAGCGGGGGTGGCAGGCAAGAGCGCTTCACTCAAACAGGCGACTCCTCATATGTAAGCACATCGCGAAGTTCGGGCGTACAGCGGCCTTTCGGGCGCACCTCGGCCACCAGCGCCCAGCTCCCGTTGCCACGGCTAACTACGCCAGCGCCGACGAGAAAAATGCTATCGCGGCGGCTCCGAATGGATCAAATTCCTGACCTTGGGAGGGATCGGATCTGATCGTAACTGCTAAGGTTCCGCACCGATGAGCACGTTCCTGGCCACCCATACGCGAACTCATAGCTGCGGCGCGCTGCGCGCGGGCGACGCCGGCAAGCGCGTCGTGCTGACCGGCTGGGTGCAGACGTACCGCGACTTCGGCGGCTGCGTGTTCATCGACCTTCGCGACCGCGAGGGTCTGACGCAGCTCGTCTTCGACCCGACGTTTGACAAGGCCGCGCACGAGATCGCGCGCGACCTGCGCAACGAGTGGTGCATCGGCGTCGCCGGCGAGGTGCGCTCGCGCGGCAGCAACGTCAACGCGAAGATGCCGACCGGCGACATCGAGGTGATCGTCAAGGGCATCGAGGTGTTCTCGAAGGCCGAGACGCCGCCGTTCCCGATCGAGGACAACATCGAGACCAACGATCAGCTGCGGCTCAAGTACCGCTACCTCGACCTGCGCCGGCCCGAGCTGCAGAAGAAGATGATCGCGCGGTCGCAGATCACGCGCGTGACGCGCGAGTACCTCGGCAAGCAGGGCTTCCTCGAGATCGAGACGCCGTTCATGGTGAAGTACACGCCGGGCGGCGCGCGCAACTTCCTCGTGCCGTCGCGGCTCAACCCGGGCCAGTTCTACGCGCTCGCCGAGTCGCCGCAGATCTTCAAGCAGCTGCTGATGGTCGCGGGCTACGAGCGCTACTTCCAGATCGTGCGCTGCTTCCGCGACGAGGACCTCCGCCTCGATCGCCAGCCCGAGTTCACGCAGATCGACCTCGAGATGTCGTTCGTCAACGAGCAGATCCTGCAGACGACGATGGAGGGCCTGATCACGACGCTGTGGAAGGACGTGCTCGGCGTCGAGCTGAAGGCGCCGTTCCGCCGCATGCCGTACGCCGAGGCGATGGCGAAGTACGGCGTCGACAAGCCCGACCTGCGCTGCGATCTCGTGCTGTGCGACGTCACCGAGGCGGCGCGCACGTGCGGCTTCAAGATCTTCGAGGGCGTCGTCGCCAGCGGCGGCATCGTCAAGTGCCTGCGCGTGCCCGGCCCGCCCGACCCCGGGGCTGGCCAGCCAGGGCTGGCGCCCGCGCTGCCGCGGTCGATCCTCGACGGCCTCAACGACTTCGCGAAGAGCTTCGGCGCGAAAGCCGCGTGGGCGCGCATCCAGGACGGCGGCCAGTGGCAGGGCATCAAGGGCCTCAACGACGAGGGCCGCACGAAGATCAACGAGATCGCGGGCGCCGCGGTCGGCGACACGCTGATCTTCGTCGCCGACAAGGCGAAGGTCGCGAACGCGACGCTCGGCGCGATCCGCATCCACTACATCGGCGAGAAGCTCGGCCTGATCCGCAAGGGCGAGTGGCAGTTCATGTGGCTCACCGATCCGCCGCTGTTCGAGATCGAGGACGGCGAGGTCGCGGCCGCGCACCATCCGTTCACTTCGCCAAGGGTAGAAGACGAGGGCCTGCTCGAGACCGACCCCGGCAAGGTGCTCGCGCGCGCCTACGACCTCGTGCTCAACGGCGTCGAGGTCGGCGGCGGCTCGATCCGTATCCACCGCAGCGAGCTTCAGGACCGCGCGTTCAAGGCGCTGGGCATCTCCGAGGACGAGCGCCGCGCGAAGTTCGGCTTCCTGCTCGACGCGTTCAAGTACGGGCCGCCCCCGCACGGCGGCATCGCGTTCGGCCTCGATCGGCTGTCGATGCTGATGACCGGCGCCGAGTCGCTGCGCGACGTGATCGCGTTCCCGAAGACGCAGAAGGGCAGCGATCTGATGACCGAGTGCCCGACGCCGGTGTCGAAGAAGCAGCTCGACGAGCTGTTCATCCAGCTCAAGCCCGATCTGCCGACGAAGGCGTGATCAACGCGTGTACGTCTCGACCGCGCCGGCGGTCACCGTCGGCGGCGGATCGACGGCCGCGCGCACGCGCACCATCCCGACCTGCACCGTGCTCGCCCCGCTGTTGTAGTTGTCGAAGCGCACGCTGAGCGCTGCGGCGATGCCGTGCGGGTGCGCGAGCGTCGCCACCGAAGCGTCGGCGATCCGGTACATGCTCGATGCGCCGTAGTTCTCGACGCCGTAGAGCCGGAACGCCGTGTCGTAGGCGACGAGCCCGCCTGTCGCGGTCGAGCCCTGGCTGTCGACGACCTCGGGGTGGATGCCGTTCTCGTTGCGCGTGTTCCATAGCACCCACGGAGACGCCGTCGCCGTGCCGTTCTGGAAGCCGCCCCAGTAGTACATGCCCGGTGCGGTGCCCTGCGGCGCGATCGAGAAGTCGGTGGCGGTGTTCGGCGCGAACGTCGCGGTGGAGTGGAACGTGCCGTTGTTCTGGATCGTCGCGACACCGCCGCCGACCGTGACCGTGCCCGCGGCCGACCACTGCGGCGCGAGCGAGCTGCCGGCGAAGTCATCGTAGAGGTCGAACACGGTCGCCGGATCCGCGGGCGCAGGCGGCGGGCTCGCGTTGCCGCAGTAGAGCCAGTACTCGCTCGAGGCCGCGCCTGCCGCGATCGGCGCTCCGAGCCGGAACCAGATCCACGTCGGCGGCCCGACCTCGTCGACGACGCGCGCGAGCTCGGCCTGCTGCCAGACGATGCGGGCGCCGTCGCGGCTACCGGTGCACGGCGCGGCGTCGAGGTCGTACGCGAACCCGACCTGGAAACCGGTCGCGACCGCGGTCGTCGCGTGGACCGTCAGCTGGATGCGATACATCCACGCCGGGTTCCACCAGTCCGGCGGCGGTCCGTCGGTGAACACCACGCCGTCGAGCTGCGACGCATCGCCGGCCGCCGCACCGGCCGGTCCCGAGCCGTGGTGAAACGAGCAGGCCGCGCAGGCGACGAGAACCGCGGCGCGCATGCCGCGATCGTAACGCAGCTCACGCGCGATCAGCGGAACAATCGCGCACCGACTCGATCGCCTGGCGCAGCGCGCGCTCGGTGAACGGCTTGTCGAGGTGCGGCCGCCGCGCGGTCGTGAGGAAGTCCTGCGCCTGCGGCGTGAACGCGCCGCCGGTCAGGAACACGAGCCGCGAGATCGAGTCCGGCGCGCTGTGCGCGAGCTGCTGGTACAGCTCGATGCCGCTCATGTCGGGCATCATCACGTCGCACACGATCGCGTCGAAGCGCTCGCCCGCACTCAGCAGCTCGAGCGCGTCGCGCGCGCGCGTCACCGTCGCGACGTCGTAGTCGGGGGACAACAGCAGCGCGATCGAGCGGCCGACCGCCGGCTCGTCGTCGATCACGAGCACGCGTGCAGGCGTCGCGGGCTCGGGCGCGGCGGGCGGCTCCGGTGACGGGGTCGCGGCACGCGTGACCGGCAGCACGACCCGGAACGTCGTGCCGACGCCGACCTCGCTGGCCACCTCGATGCGGCCGCCGAGCGAGCGCACGATCTGGTGGCTGATCGACAGGCCGAGGCCGGTGCCGAGCCCGACCGGCTTGGTCGTGAAGAACGGATCGAAGATGCGATCGAGCAGCGGCCGCGGGATGCCGGCGCCGGTGTCCTCGACCTCGACGATGACCTCGCGCCCGCTGTCGCCCGCGAACGCGCGCACGCGGACCTCGTTGTCGTCGACGCTCCCCTCGGGGATCGCCTGGGCGGCGTTGACGAGCAGGTTGAGGAACACCTGGCCGAGCCGCGACGCGTTGCCGGTCGCCGCCGGCAGCGCCCCCGCGAGCGACGCGCGGACGCGCGCGCGATGGCGGATCTCGTTGTTCGCCATCTTGATGCACGACGCGATCACCGACGCGACGTCGACGGGGCCGGCGCTGTCGTCGTCGCTTCGCGACAGCGCGCGCAGGTCGCGCACGATCGAGCCGACGCGTGCCGCGCCGTCGCGCGCATCGGCGAGCAGCTCCTCGATCTCGCCGCGCTGCAGGTTGGACGGCTGGCCGGCGAGCAGGAGCGGCAGCTCGCGCTTGAGCAGCTCGAGGTTCGAGCTGACGTACGCGAGCGGGTTGTTGATCTCGTGCGCGACGCCCGCCGCGAGCGTGCCGACCGACAGCAGGCGATCGGCGAGCGCCATCCGCGCGAACAGCTCGCGGCGCTCCGTGATGTCCTGCCCGATCACCACGGTCGCGGGCTCGCCGTCGAAGTCGAGCACCATGCCCTCGCCCTCGGTGTACAGCCAGCTGCCGTCGCGGCGGCGCATGCGCGCCTCGCCGGGCGCGCCGCTGCCGTGGCTCACGGTGCGTCCCATCCGCTCGCGCACCGACTCGCGATCTTCGGGGTGGACGAGCTCGAGCACCGCCTCGCCGACGAGCTCGTCCGCCCGCTCGTAGCCGAGCCGCGCGACCGCGACCGGGTTGACGTAGACGATGCGGCCGCCGCGATGCACGAGGATCAGCATCGGCGAGCGCTCGATCAGCGTGCGGAACTGCGCCTCCGAGCGGCGCAGCGCGTCCTCGGCCTGCTTGCGCTCGGTGACGTCGATCATGTAGCCGACCAGCTCGACCGGGTGGCCGGCCTCGTCGCGCACGAGCCGGCAGTTGTCGAGCAGCCAGCGGTAGTTGCCGTCGCGGTGGCGGAACCGGTACTCGAACGAGTGCGTGCCGGTCTCGAACAGGCTCCCGAGCCCGGCGTCGACCGCCTCGCGATCGTCGGGGTGCATGTTGTCGACCCAGAACCGGCTGTCGCCGGTGAAGTCGGCGGCGTCCCAGCCGAGCACGTCGCGCACGCTCGGGCTGAGGTACGTCGCCGCGAAGTCGTCGTGCGCCTTCGCCGAGTACGTGATCGCGGAGGTCGCCGACAGCAGGAACTCGAGGCGCCGGCGCGCGTCGCCGGCCGCGCGCTCGGCCTCGATGCGCTTCGTGACGTCGCGGAACGCCGACAGGAAGCCGCGGACCGCCGGATCGAGCGTCAGGTTGGTCGCGGTCGATTCGATCCACAGCCACGTGCCGTCGCGATGCCGCGCGCGCGTCAGGTGCGTGCGGGTCTCGCCGGGTGCGAGCACGTAGTTGCGATCGTCGGGGTGCGCCGGCGTGTACGCCGGCTTGCCGACGAGCTCGCCGGGCTCGAGCCCGAGCAGGCGCTCGCCCGCCGGGGACATGTAGCGGACGCTGCCGTCGGGATCGATCAGGCTCATGCCCTCGTGCAGGTGCTCCATGAACAGGCGCATCCGGTGCTCCTGCTCGCGCGCGCCGGTGATGTCGGTGACGACGAGCAGCACGGCGGTCCCGCCCCGGAACGGCACGCGCGTCATGTCGAGCACGACGTCGATCAGCCGGCCGGAGCGCGTCGCGTGGCGCGCCGGCCGCGACGGCAGCCTGGGCAGCCCGCGCACGTCGGCGACCGCCCGCTCGAGGCGCGGCACGTCCTCGGGTGGGCGAATATCCCGCAGCGTCATCGCGAGCAGCTCGTCGCGCGACCAACCGTAGAGCTCGCAGGCGGCGGCGTTGACGAGCAGGAACGCGAGCGAGTCGCGGTCGAACACGAACATCGGCCGCGGGTTCGCGTCGAACAGCGCGCGAAAGTCGTCGGTCATGCGGGCTCGGTGTCGTGGAACTTCTCGAGATCGAGGTAGCGCTTACCTCCGTCGTCGACCCGGAACAGGTCGACGAACTTCTCGTCGTAGAGGATGTCGTTCCAGGTCCATAGATAGCGCGAGTGGACCGTCGCGGCGAGCCGGTCGTCGATGCCGGTGAACGTGACGACGACGTTGGTGTTCGACTCGCGCAGATCGCGCGCGGTCATCGCCGCGAGCGGGCTCTGCGGATCGATCGGATGGACGACCGTGAACGACAGCGCGAACACCGGTGAGGTCGCGCGGCGCAGCACCAGATCGTAGACGCGGCGAAACGTCTCGCCATTCGCGAGCTTGTCGTCGCGGATCAGGTACGCACGCACGGTCGCCTCGACGATCGCGGTCGCGCGCTCGTTGGCCATCCGGAACATGAACGACTTCTGTCCGTCGTGATCGGTGATGAGGCCCACCTTGCTGAAGATCACGCGCGCCGACGGCGTCGAGAACCGGGCGAACACGAGCCCGGTGATCAGCGCGGTCAGCATGATCCCGAAGAACGCCTCGACCGTGACGATCACGTTCGCGAGGTGGTCCATCGGTGCGAGATAGCCGTAGCCGATCGTCGCCATCGTCTGCACCGAGAACCAGTACATGTCGAGGAAGCCGCGTGCGTTCGCGACCTCGGCGCCGCCGAAGTAGAGCACGCTCGCGAACACGAGGTTCGCGAGCAGGAAGAACCCCGCGAACAGCAGGATGATGCGCGTCCACGACGCCGTGCGCAGGAAGTGGTAGGCGTCGTTCGCGAGCGATGCGCGCTTGATGCCGCGGCGCTCGATGACGGCGCGTCCCCGGAGATCGACGAGCTCTTGCGAGTGCTTCGCGCTGACCACGAGCCCTAGACTATGCCGCCCACGCAGGTGTGATGTCGAGGTCGATGCGCGCGCCACGGCGGATCACGCCGAGCTTCGCCGCGCGGCCGGCCTGCCACGTGCGCAGCACGCGGTGGAGGTCGTCGACGCTCTCGATCTTCGTGCCCGCGAAGTCGACGATCAGATCGCCGTCGACGAGGCCCGCGCGCGCGGCCGGGCTCGCCGGCTCGACCGCCTGGACCTCGACCGCCGACGCGCCGAGCCCGTGGTGGTACGCGAGCCGGCGGTCGAGCGGCCGGCGTGCGGCGCCGAGGCCGAGCCACGCGCGGCGGACGCGGCCGTGCGCGAGCAGCTCGCCGAGCACCCACGCCGCGGTCTCGACCGCGATCGCGAAGCCGATGCCCTGCGAGCGCGCGATGATCGCCGTGTTGACGCCGAGCACGCGGCCGTGCGCGTCGAGCAGCGGGCCGCCGGAGTTGCCAGGGTTGAGCGGCGCGGTGTGCTGCACGACGCCGTCGATCAGCCGGTTGCCGCGGCCGCGCAGGCTGCGGCCGAGCGCCGACACGACCCCGGTCGACACCGTCGACTCGAAGCCGAGAGGGTTGCCGATCGCGACGGCGAGCTGGCCGACCCGCGGCGAGCGCGTGCCGTCGACCGCGAGGTACGCGCCGTTGAACGCGGCCGCGTCGACGCGGACGAGCGCGAGGTCGGTGCCCGGATCGTCGCCCATCACCTGCCCCTCCGCGGTCTCGCCGGCGGGCGTGCGCACGCGGATCGGGCCGCCGGCGGCGACGACGTGGCTGTTCGTCAACACGTA